>NZ_JAZHUW010000006.1:0-78643 GCF_036453465.1 Lactimicrobium sp. | reverse complement strand
AAGAGGTTTTAATAAATAAAATTAATTAAAAAAAAAAAAAAAAAAAAAAAAAACTGCATTATATAGTGATATAACACAGTGCATTTAAATAAATGTCCTGGAAGAGATTCGAACTCTTGACCACACGCTTAGAAGGCGTGAGCTCTATCCAGCTGAGCTACCAGGACAGCATTGCTATAGTACCAAAGGTGAAACAAGATTGCAAGCAGAAATCAATAGCGTTCCAGGTGTGCTTCAATCTTTTTCCCATCCAGCATCACCCGCATATAGCTTGGCCGGCTGCCATCCCGGTTATGCCAGATGGAACCCGGATTGAGAAGACGAATACCATCCACCGTATCATCAAACGGAATGTGGGTATGGCCGAAGCAAACCAGATCACAGCCATTCTGCTTTGCCAGCCTGGCAAGCATGTCATATTTACCAAAGAAGAAATCACGGTGGCCATGGGTCAGCAGAATGCGGTGTTCGCCCAGATCAATGATCTGGTGCAGAGGATACGCACCATAGGCATCGTTGTTGCCCTGCACACTGGCAAAGCCTGCCATCAATGAAGCTGGCAGTTCACTGTCACCGCAGTGCAGGAAGGCATCATAGTCATGGTATTCCTGCTGCAGCCAGGCCAGCGGCTCACGCAGCCCGTGATTGTCAGAAACAAGAATCATCCGGATTTCTTTACTCATAGCATACGTAATTATAACGATTTCCATTCATCTGGCTATGAATTTTCGTGTAAAATGAGAGCAGGAGAAAAGTAATATGCTGAATTTATATCCGTGGAATCTGTGGATACTGTGGGCATCCATTATCCTTCTGGTTGTTTTTCTGATCATTCTGGCCACGCATGCCGTACCCCTGCTGAAAACCATCAAGCAGATCTCAAAACAGGTTTCTGGCCTGCAGGAACGTCAGAAAGCACTGCAGATCCGTAAGGAAGTCCTGCAGGAAAAAGGAGCACAGGTCAAGAAGAGTGCAAAGCCTGCCCTGGTGCTGCTGCCCATGCTGTATGCCCTGCACCAGCAGCGTAAAAAACATCCGGAACAGGATATGAAAGAAGCCATGAATCAGGTCATGATGGACAAGATCCGCAAACAGGATCTGCGTGATCTGCTGGCATCGCTGCACTGAAAAACGTCACAGACTATCATCTGTGGCGTTTTCATTTTCATGCAGTGCTTCAAAGACAAGATGAGCAGTTTCCTTCGGCACCACTTTGGCAATTTCCTCTTCAGGTGCTGCTTTCAGATTGGTAAAGTTTCCAAATGTCTTCAGCAGCAGACGTTTGCGTTTGGGACCGATGCCCTCAATTTCATCCAGAATCGACTTTGTCTGTGCCTTGGCACGCAGCTTGCGGTGATATGTAATCGCCACCCGGTGTACCTCATCCTGCATTCTTGTCAAAAGGAAGAACAATGAGGAATCCTTGGGAATATCAAATGTCTGTCCATCGGTATCCATCAGGGCATTGGTATTGTGATGGTCATCCTTGACCAGACCCATCAGCTTGATCTTATCTGAAATACCTAACGCATCCAGAATGTCTTTGGCAGCTTCGATCTGCGTCCAGCCGCCATCCACGAGGATCCCATCCGGCAGTCTGCCGTTTTCATTCACAAGACGGAAATAGCGCCGGTAGACAACTTCTTTCATGGAGTCTACATCACTGTTGGCAGTGTGCAGACGGTACAGGCGGTAATCCTTGCGGTCCGGAACCCCATCTTCATAGACAACACATGCCGCGACCGTAAATTGGCCTGCAGTATGGGAGTTATCAAACAGTTCTACCCGGTTCATCTCATGGTTGGCCAGCTTGCTTAACTGTTCCACAGCCATCTCAGTTTCTGAATCCTGCTTTTCCACGGTCTGGAATTTGAGATCAAGCTGTTTCTTTGCATTGTCAATGCACATCTCAATCAGATGCTTCCGGTATCCCTTCTGGGGCTGGGTGACTTTGACATTGAGGATGGATGCCATCTGCTCAGCCGTGTCTGCTTCAATTTCATTGGGAATGACAAGCTCGCTGCTGACAGGATGGTCCTGATAGTACTGCATGACAAAGGAGATGAATTCTTCTTTGGCATCACCATACAGCGGTCTTAAACGGAATTCTTTAGAAAGCACCACGCCCCTTCTGACCAGGAAGCCGGCAATGGCAAGATAGCCCTTGTCAAGATACCAGGCAAAGACATCGAGATTGCCGCGGCTGTCCTGTTCAATCAGCTGCTGATCCTTGGTGACAGCCGTGACGCTTTCAATCATATTTTTATAGACAGCGGCCTTTTCAAATTCCAGCTTTTCACTGGCTGCCATCATCTTTTCCTGCAGCTGATGGACAATGTCACCGGTATCACCGTTCATGAAGCGGGTGACCTGAGCTGCCATCTCCTTGTATTTGGCCGGATCGACGTCATAGACACACGGACCAAGGCACTGGCCCATATGATAGTACAGGCACAGTTTGGATGGCATATGCACGCAGCGCCGGAATGGATAGATGCTCTGCAGCAGCTTCATCGTATTGCGGGCAGCCGTCACATCCGGAAACGGGCCGAAGTATTTTGCCTTCTTGTCTTTCTTCATATCCCTGGCAATGGTCAGTCTGGGATAGTCTTCATTGGTCAGCTTGATGTAAGGATAGGTGGAATCATCCATGAACTGGATGTTGTATTTGGGCCGGTACTTCTTGATCAGGTTGATTTCCAGAATGAGAGATTCCTGCTCATTCTTGGTCACAATGAAGTCAAAGTCTTCAATGTGGGAAACCATCTTGGTTGTCTTGAAGTCATGGGCGCCGACAAAGTACTGGTTGACCCGGTTATGGAGGTCCTTGGCTTTGCCGACATAGATAATTTCCCCGTTTTTATCCTTCATCTGATAGCTGCCAGGCGCATGGGGAATGTTGCTGAGCTTTGCTTTGATATATTCTTTGTTCATTACTTCATTGTGACAACCGTTGCACCGGTTCCTCCCTCTGATGGTGCCCCCAGCCGGAATTCCTTGACCTGTTTGTCACGGGCAAGACGGGCATGGACGGCCTTGCGCAAAGCACCGGAGCCATCACCATGAATGATGCGGAAACTCTTGAGGCCATTGACCTTGGCCTCATCCAGGTAGGCATCCAGGCGTTCCATCGCCTCATCCACATGCATACCGATCAGGTTGCACTGGATCGGCATGGAAGAGAAGATAGACGATCTGGCCATCTGCACAGATGGTTCTTCTTTGACATGAGCGATCACATGATCACTTGGCACAATCTGGTTTTTCTTTACACGCATCTCTCTGCCATTGAACAGAATCGTGATATCTTTCTTCTCAATTCTGACAATCTCACATACAGTCGAAGATCCTTTCAGCTGGACAGCATCACCAACCTGATACTCATGGTGCTGGCTGGGAACGCTTTTTGGCTGCTCTTTGTCCACAAGTGCATTTAAAGCATGGCGCTGATTGATGGCCTCATGATAATGCGGCGTGCTCTGCACCTGGCGCATCTGCTTCATGATCGCATCGGCTTTGGCAGAAACCTGTTCCACATAGGCACGGGCCTCTTCCTCTGCCTTGTCCTGGATCTTTTCTTTCTGGGCATCCAACTGTTTCTGTGCAGCTTCCAGCTGTGCCTTCAGCTTTTTGTTTTCTGCAATCTCAGCATCCAGTTTCTGCTGCTTTTCCAGATTCAGCTGCAGCTGTGCCTCCAGGCGCTCAATCAGCTTGTCCTCATCCGACTTTGACTGTTCCTTCAAAAAGGCCGCATATTTGATGATGCTTTTCGGCAGGCCATAGCGCTGGGCAATGGCAAAGGCATTGGACTGGCCTGTCAGCCCTTCCACGTACTGATAGGTTGGTTCCAGCTTTTCCATATCAAACTGCACCGATGCCAGCAGAATATCCTTGTGACGCTTGCCATAGGCTTTTAAGCGATTGTAATGAGTTGTGGCAACGGTCATGCACTGACGGCTGCGCAGTTCATTCAGAATCGCAATGGCCAGTGCTTCACCTTCGCTTGGATCTGTACCGGAGCCAACTTCATCCAGCAGCACCAGGGACTTGTCCGTGGCATATTTACAGATCTCTGCCTGATGGGTGACATGGGCACCAAAGGATGACAGTGAGGATACAACACTCTGGTCATCGCCGATATCCGCAAACACTCTGTCAAAGTATGGCAGCGTACAGAAAGCACAAGTAACCGGCATGCCGGCATAGCTCATCATCACAAACAGGCCGATGACTTTCAAAGAAACTGTCTTGCCGCCGGTATTAGGACCGGTAATTAAAAGGGTATGCTGGGGGTCGCACAGATGGTAGTCATTGGCCACCACCCTGGCAGGGTCAATGAGCGGATGGCGTGCCTTCTCGATGATGATCTTTTTCTCATCCGTCATTGCGGCACAGCAGGCATCATGTTCTTTTCCCCATCTTGCCTTGGCAAAGATGCCATCAAGAATGCCAAGTGTATTGATGTTGGCAATTTCTTCTCTGGCTGCAGCCTGAACGGCCTGTGAGCATTTTGCAAGGATCTTATGAATCTCATCCTGTTCCTTTGCCATCAGGTGTTCTTTCCGGTTGTTCAAAGGTACTAAAGCAGCTGGTTCCACGTAGCTGGCACTGCCGGAGGCAGAGTCGCCATAGACCATGCCGCCAAACGTATTCTTATCGCTGGCTTTGACAAGGACAACTGCCCTGCCGGCTCTGGTTGTGACAATGGAATCCACAACACTGCCGGCATGCTGAGACAGGAAACGATTGGCTGCCGCCGCAATTTCGCCATCGCAGCGCCTCATCTCAGAGCGTACATGGCGCAGGCCTTCGGAGGCACTGTCCTTGACTTCGCCATAGTCATTGAAACAGGTCTGCAGCTGGTGCAGCAGCCGTTCATGTACAATCAGTGAAGAAAACAGTTCATGCAGGGCCGGATGATCTACTTCCTGCAGATCTTTCTCATAATTCACAGCTGCCCGCACGCCTTCAATCAAACGCATCTCCGCAAGGAAATCCTGCTCGCCAAGAATCCTGCCGCGGTCTGCACTTTCTAACATCGAACGGATATCCTTGACACCGGGAAATGGCATCGGGCCGATATGTACGACACAGGCAAGTGCCTCTGAAATACGGGCAAGATTACGCCGGATCAGCAGTGGATCATAAGCCGGCTGACTGTTGGCAACTTCCTGTTTACCCAGTGAAAAGGCACAGTACTGTTCCATCTGTGCCTTGATGACATCAAATTCGAGTGCCTTTTCCAGACTCATGAATTTCCCTCACTTCCTGCGGTTGGCGCCACCTGGTCAATCTGGCTGCTGTCATAGTTATGCTCGGAAAGCCATTTGCGGATAGTCTCACGCTGCTGTGACTGCAGGCCCTTGGCATCTTCAAACAGTTCCAGGAAGGCATCGGTGCGTGTAAATGGCTCAATATATGGTCCGGCCACTTCTGACACCTTGTTTTCGACGGTACCGATCAGAGTTCCCTGGATGACGGCATTGCCGTTGGAAAACAGAGGCAGAGAGAGGATCACACAGAAGACCAGTGTCCAGATGATGGCAGCACCGGTTTGAAACAGTGCGCCAAGAATGGAAGAGATGATATGAATGCCGGGGATGCGCTGGATGCCTTTGGCAATATTTTCCAGCAGGGCAAAGATGATCTTCAGTGCGGCAAAAACGATCAGGAACCAGATGAGTTCATTGGAGAACTGATAGGCCGCATTGGCAATGGCCGTATTCTGCATGGCTGCTGCAGAGCGTGGCAGCAGATGCACAAAGTCAGACAGTACCGGTGCCAGCAGCCAGGCGATCCAGACCGAGGCCAGGGTGCCGGCCAGATTGATCACTGCCCGCAGAATACCCTTCTGCCAGCCAAGGGCAAACATCAGTACGTAGAAACATGCCAATACAACATCAACGATCAGAAATGCCTGATCAGGAATCGTAATCATCGTGTGTCCTCCTTCCTTTTTTGACTCCATTATACCCTGATGATAAAGATCACGGTAAAATAGAGCCATGTCGAACAATACCATTACACTTACATTAACAGCCAGACAGGCTTCACTGCTGTTTGATAAGCTGAAAGAATACAGCCATCCTGCCCCTGCCTATGCCAGATGGCAGCTGCGTCCTGAAAACTGTGTCATCACGTGCTATCAAAGCGGCAAGACTGTCTTTCAGGGCAAAGATGCACAAATCTATGCATCGCCATTTCTGCGTACGCAGACAGAGCCAGCCACACCTTCCACCATTACATCCGCAAAAGCAGTGCAGACAAATGTCTTTCCCCAGGCAGGCTCAGATGAGGTTGGCACCGGTGATTACTTTGGTCCGGTTTGTGTCTGTGCCACGATTGTAGATGAAAGCACCCTGTCCAAGGTGAAAGCACTTGGTGTGCGTGATTCCAAGAAACTGAGTGATGATGATATCCGTAAGATCGGTCCGCAGCTGGAAGCCCTGCTGCCGCATTCTTTATTGATTGTTACACCAGCTAAATACAACCAGGTCCATGATGCGTATAACATCAATGCGATCAAAGCACTGCTGCACAATCAGGCTTATGTGAATCTGAAGAAGAAATACGGCCTGCCGTCTTTCTGCATGATTGACCAGTTTACACCGGAGAAGTCCTATTACCGCTATCTGCAGGGGGCAAAGGAAATCCAGTATGGCATCCATTTCCAGATCAAAGCAGAAGATCAATATCCTGCTGTCGGGGCTGCCAGTGTCATTGCCAGATATGCTTTTTTAACAACGTGGGACCAGATGGAAAAGCAGTGGGATATGGCATTCCAGAAAGGTGCCGGAGCAAAAGTCGATGCATGTGCACTGGCATTTGTCCAAAAGTATGGAATGGAAAAGCTTGACCAGGTAGCCAAGCTTCACTTCCAGAATACTCGTAAATTACAGGATGCCCTGTAATTCCTGTTTATTCTTCTGTCTTTTGTGTCTTTTCTTTCTGCCGAAAGACATCGATCAGCCGATCATTTTCATCAAGCCATTTCGTCCATCCATCTGCAGACGTTCCAAGGACGACAGAAGCAGCTGCGGATGGTGATTTACAGGTAACATCTTCCTGAAGTACATTGTTTTCAATCAGGGCATCTGCTCTTTCTTTTGGCATCTTTGCGTTTGCGGAAGCAGGTGCACAGATACTTCCTTTCTTGACGATGAAGGAGCCATCGATGACTTCCATCTTCGCGCTCACAATGCCGAAACCAGTTCTTCTGGCAGTGAGATGATACATCCCATCCGGCACTTTCTGCCAGTCCTGATTCAGATCTGCTTCCTGAGCAGCAGTATGGAAAACCTGTTCCTTGGTTTCATCTTTCGGGTAGATCTTTGTACCTTCAAAGGAAGACAGAAGCTCTACTGCCCGATCCGTGTCCAATGCAAACAGTTCTGTATTGGGAACCCGTGACCGGTCAAAGATCGCATCAAGCATCTGTTCCTTCTCATCATAATCTTCAACTTCGATTGCAAACCGGCGTTTCAACCCCTTCACATTGGCATAGCCATTGTGCTCCAGAATATACATTCTGGAATCATACTGCTCTGTTCTGGTCTTGCCGATTTTGATCAATCCTGGAACAACCGTTGTCATGATGTAGAGAATTCCTTTTGCCATATCTGTTTCCCGGAAAACTTATTTAGTTTCTTTGTATTCAGGGTTGCGCAGCTTATCCACATGGAGAACAACGGTATTTTCCAGCTGAACAAGTTCAATGCCGGCAGCCTTTAACATTCTGCGGCTGGCAATGGTTGTATCTGTATTCTGGTATTTGTCGGATTCATAGACAATTCTGCGGATGCCTGCCTGGATGATGGCTTTGGCACATTCATTGCAGGGAAACAGAGATACATAGAGTGTGCAGCCGGATACCGGATACTTGGAATTCAGGATAGCATTGAGTTCGGCATGAACAACAAAGGCATACTTTGTCTGCAGCAGAGCACCTTCCCTGCTCCATGGGAAGATATCATCGCTGCATCCTTTGGGCATGCCATTGTAGCCAACGGAAACCACCCGGTGATTTTCATCCACAATCGCAGCCCCAACCTGGGTGTTGGGATCTTTGGAACGCAAAGCAGAAAGATGGGCCAGTCCCATGAAGTACTCATCCCATGTCAATACGTCTTTTCTTTTTCCTTCCATTGTTGTTTCCCTTCTTTCTGTGATTTCTTACTTCTGCTTTTCCAGCAGATCCAGTAATTGCTGGAAGTATGCCGGCAGCGGTGCTTCAAAGACCATGGTCTTACCAGTGGATGGGTGCACAAGGGTCAGGCGGTATGCATGCAGCACCTGTCCCTGGGTATCCATCAGCTTGCATTTGTGACCATACTTTTCATCGCCAAGCACCGGATGGCCGCAGTATTTCATATGCACGCGGATCTGGTGGGTGCGGCCGGTTTCCAGCCGGCATTCAATATAGGTTGTATCACGAAATCTTTCCAATACACGGTAATGGGTGCGGGCAGCTCTGCCATGGACATCCGTGACCGCCATTCTCTGCCGGTTGCGGGGATCACGGCCAATGGGCGCATCAATGACGGCCGCATCGCCATCCAGAATACCCTCTACAATGGCACGGTATTCACGGTGGCATGTCTTATCTTCCAGCTGCTTAGCCAGAGATCTGTGGGCTGCATCGTTTTTGGCAACAACCAGACAGCCGGTTGTATCCTTGTCAATCCGGTGCACAATGCCTGGCCGCAGTACACCGTTGATGCCGGAAAGATCATGGCAGTGATACAGAAGTGCATTGACAAGCGTGCCGTTTTCATGGCCTGGGGCCGGATGGACAACCATGCCCTTGGGTTTGTTTACAACGATGATGTCGCTGTCTTCATACAGGATATCCAGCGGAATGTTTTCCGGTTCTACCTGCAGTTCCTCATCTGCAGGTATTTCTGCTTCAATGACTTCGCCATCACTGAGTTTATAGCTGCTTTTGACTGGTTTCTCATCGACTTTGACAAGGCCTTGCTCACACAGTGTCTGTACTCTTGTGCGGGAGAGCTTTGAGACAGCGGCAAGATAGCGGTCAATGCGGATCGGTTCTTCGGTTTCTACTGTAAATGTCTCAAGCATGCTTGTCCTCTTTCAAAGACGCCAGAATCAGCATGATCACACCGACGGTCAGGGCAATATCGGCGACATTGAAGACCGGGAAGTTATAGCCAAAGGGATAGAAATCAAAGAAGTCACGGACATAGCCAAGCCAGATGCGGTCGACCATATTGCCGGCTGCCCCGCCGATCATCAATGCCAGGGCGATTGTGATCCACTTCTTCGGTTTTTTCGTGATGACATACCAGAGCATGATGCCAATGGCCACGGCAGATACAAGGGCCAGCAGCTGGGTTTTATCTGAGAAGACAGACCAGGCAGCACCGGTATTTTTGACGTAAGTCAGATAGAAGAAGTTATGAATCACTTCAATACTTCTTGTCTGCAGAACAGTGGAAGATTGTACGGCATATTTGGTAAGCTGGTCCACTGCCAGCACGATCACAGCGATGATTGCAGTCATCATTGGCTATTTGCTCCTTTCCGTAAAGACGGCATGCTCTTCCAGCATGTACGGTTCATATCTGGCCGCATTCTTTTCATAGGCATGGTCAAAGTCGGATGTCGAATACTCCTGTTCCAGACGGTCCAGCAGAATCTTCTTCATGAGCGCACTGTCATGGGCATTGAAGTTTCCTTCCCGGCTGAGCAGGACTCTGCCCTTTTCATCCGCCAGGACAATCTGCCAGCCAAACTGTGAAGTCTCTTTCATAGATGCGATCATGCCTGCATCCGCATCCTTCATGCAAAGCGGCATATCACTTGGCTCCAGGCAGTCATCAATGGTTAAAACAAACAGGTCAAGGATGCCTTTGGATACAAAGGATACCGTGACTTCACGGTGGGCGGCACTGTGCAGCTCATCTTTCTGCCATACTCTGTCCTTGACAATAAAAAGAAAAGTTCCGCGGTCATAATCCACCCAGATGCCATCTGGGCTGCCCGCCAGTTTTTTACTGATTTCATCTGTATTCATAGCGCAGATATTCTAGCATACAAACAATAAAAAAAGACACAGTCAGTGCTGTGCCTCATAGGCACTCAGAGCCTTGGCAATCTGATCCGGGCAGGATGTAGGCTTAATACCGCAGGTAATGCCATCCAGGCGGGAAATCACATCTTCCACTTTCATCCCCTTCAGCAGAGCACCGATGCCCTTGAGGTTGCCATTGCAGCCGCCGATAACTTCCAGATTCTGAACAGTGTCGGTATTCTCATCAATGTCAAACATCATCTTGATGGAGCAGGTTCCTTTCGGGCTGTATTCAAAATGTTTCATAGGATGCCTCCGGCCTTAGTGTAACACAAACTGTGTACAATTCTGTGGAATGTGCTATTTTGGTGGCATGGAAATTCAGGATTTCAAAGAGCCGCTGCAGAAAGCACTGGCAGCGATGCATATTGTTTCTTTTGCAAGGGTGCAGGACAGTATGAAGGATGTACTTGACGGTCATGATCTGCTTGTCAATGCCCCGACGGGTTCTGGCAAAACACTGGCATACCTTCTGCCCCTGCTGCAGAAGATGGAGCCGCAGGGAAAAGGACGCCATCTGCCCCATGCTTTGATTCTGGTACCAACCAGAGAGCTTGCCCTGCAGACGGCTGCCACCGCCAGAAAGCTGCTGGCATATGAGGAAGGTATCCGCACGGCGGTATTGACGGGTGGCGTGGATATGCAGGTGCAGATCCGCTCCTTTCACCATGGGGCAGACCTGGTCATCGGCACCCCTGCCCGCATCAAGGACCATCTGCGCCGTCATACCTTGAAAACGCAGGCCATCGAAAGTGTTGTGCTGGATGAGTGTGATGTGATGCTGTCCATGGGCTTTGTCAATGATGTGATGGATATTCTCAATGAGCTGCCCGATCACCAGACCCTGCTATATTCCGCCACCTTCACACCTCAAGTGCTTTCTTTATCCAAACAGATCCAGAAGGATCCCATTCAGGTTACGGTAAAACATGATGAAGCCATGGCCCAGCATATTGCCGTGCATGCCCTGATCACACTGGAAAACCGCAAGCTGGATGCCTTGAAACATATCCTTGGTTCTCAGCATGCCCTGGTTTTCTGCAACACAAGAAAAACATGTGCCTTTGTGGCAGATCACCTGCCTCAGGCCAAAGCCATTCACTCCGAAATGGACATGAAGGAGCGCAAACAGATCATGGCGGACTTCCGCACCGGCAGTCTGCCTGTGCTTGTGGCAACCGATGTTGCAGCCAGAGGCATTGATATTCCGTTTGTTTCACTTGTGATCTGCTATGATCTGCCAGATCAGAATGACAGTCTGATCCACCGGGTTGGCCGGGCATCAAGGGACGGCCGCCAGTCCGATGCATGGATCTTTGTGACAAATGAGCAGAAAGATACAGATCTGGAAGACATTTTGAAAACAAAGGTGGAAGTGAAAAGACTGCCAAGAAAGCTGCACACAAAATGAATCACAATTCTCACGGCATCCTGCCTTCTGGCACAGATGCCGTTTTCTTTTGCCATCTGCTGTCACAGCAACAAAAAAAAGCAGCCCGCAGGCTGCTTGTGAATCCTCATTCTCAGTAATTTTCTTTGCGGACTTCGAAGAAAGACTGCGGATGCTGGCAGACAGGGCATACCTTCGGGGCTGTCTTGGAAACAACCGTATAGCCGCAGTTGCGGCACTGCCATGTGACTTCATCCTTCTTGACGAAGACTTCCTTGTTCTGCAGGTTGGCCAGCAGTTTGTTGTAGCGTGCTTCATGGGTATTCTCAACTGCAGCCACACCTCTGAATCTTGCGGCAATCTCCTTGAAGCCTTCCTGATCAGCCACCTCAGCAAACTCCTTGTACATCTGTGTCCACTCGTAGTTCTCACCGGCAGCGGCCTGTTTCAGATTGTCTTCCGTATCATGGATACTGCCGCCCTGCAGATACTTGAACCACAGTTTTGCATGTTCCTTTTCATTCAGTGCTGTCTCAGCAAAGATTGCGGCAATCTGCTCATAGCCATCCTTCTTTGCCTGGCTGGCAAAGAAATCATACTTTGTGCGCGCCTGACTCTCACCGGCAAATGCAGTTTCCAGATTTTTTTCTGTCTTTGAACCTTTCAATTCCATATCAAATAATCTCCTTTTGCAGATACAACTGCTGTCTTCAGTTTAGCACATTTTTGCCAGAATCGTTCAAAGGGATCGCATGCCGATTCTGCCAAAGAGTTTCCGTCCCTGCGTAAACAGAAGTGTGCCCATACCGGCCAGAGCAAGCAGGCTGATCGAGATGACAAGATCAATCTGTCCACGCACAAGGAATACGGCCTCCAGAATATAAACTGCATAGGAAACAAGCATGGCCATCAGCACTGCCCTGTTGAGTTTTCCCTTTGCAAAGCTGGGATAGCGCAGAAAGAAATACAGGCTGATTAATGCCGTGTTGATGCAGGATATCACAAGGATGAGAAGTCCCATAACAAGCATGCCGGTTTCCAGATGCCAGCGGTATGCCAATGTGATCATGCATACCGCTGAAAACGGGATGGAGCTGGCAATGCTGGACAGCACTCTGGCAAACAGGATATTGGATGGATCAATGGGCATGGACAGCAGAATCCACATCTGATCCTTGTCTTTTGCAAAGGCACTGGCAGGCTCCACGCCGGCATGTATGAAAAACAATAATATAACCAGAATGTTGGTGAAAACAGATGATGCATCTTTTCCTGGCAGGATGCTCAGCAGATCCTTGTTGGCAAACAGCAGTGCACTCATCACTGCCATCAGCAGCAGGCTGCTGTGCTGGGAAAACCAAAGACCGGCATCCCGGAAGGATTCATGCAGGAACAGATGCAGCAGTGCCTGCAGTGAACTGCGCACATGCATTTCCGTGTGGCTCTTGGCATGTTGTGCTTCCTGTGAAAGAGGCAGCCTGGAAATACGGCGGGATAATGGAAACAGCACCAGAACAAAGATGCCGGCATGCATCAGGACGGCAGCGATGCAGGCAGATACGTCCTGGCTGCCGATGCCCGTGGCCATCCAGTCCACGGCAAACAGGATATGATGCACAATGGGATCCATATTCCGGGTTGTACTGATGGTTTCAAAAAGAAAGGCACCGGCAATCAGCAGGATGACAAGCAGTACATTCAGCAGGTTTTCCATCTGCTGCTGGCTTTGATGATGCAGAGATATCTTCTTCATGCCATAGCCAAGCAGTGCACCAAGAGCACTTGGCAGCAAGGGAAAGCAGATAGCACACAGGATGGACAGAAGATGAAAATACCATAGGGCATTCTGGGTGGCATTGACAAGCAGAAACAGTGTGATCAGAAAAGCCAGGGAATACACATACTGGCTGATGAGAAAGACTGTCCAGCGCACGGCACTGACAGTGCCGGCTTTTATAGGCAACGCCTTTAACATGTCATCATCCTTGTTATGTGAAAAGATAGCATGGAACGCAAAGACGCCAAACAGCATGATCAAAATGGCATCGCCGCCCAGCAGCTGAAACAGGCTGTCAGCAGGAAAACCGTCATCCAGCATGAATGAGCCATAGGCCAGCCCGCAGAAAATCAGCAGTGCCTGGATCACAAGCATTGCCCCAAGGCCGGACAGACTGCCGTTTTTACCGGTGTTGTACTGGTTTTTCAGCTGTGCTTTCAGCAGAATGGAAAACGGTGTCATCCCGCTTTGCCAAGAAAGACATCTTCCAGGTTCTTTCCGCCCTGCAGCAGTTCTTTCGTTGTACCCTGCATAATGATTGTGCCATGGTTGAGAAATGAGATACTGTCACACAGATTTTCAACAACATCCAGAACATGGCTGGATAAAAAGACAGCACCGCCCTGCTGGCAGAGCTCATGCATTTTCTTTTTTAATATCCAGGCTGCTTTGGGATCGAGGCCGACAAATGGTTCATCCAGCACCAGAAGCTTTGGCTTGTGCAGCAGTGCCGCACAGATGGCGGCCTTCTGCTTTGTGCCATGGGACAGTGTGCCGATCTGTGCCCCCAGCTTGTCAGTGATTTCAAAATCTGTGCATTGCTGACGGATTTCTGCTTCTCTCTGCTGCTTTGATACACCGAAAATATCAGCCGTAAAATCAAGAAATTCACGGACCGTGAGATGTTCATAAAGATCCGGATTATCCGGCAGATAGGCAAGGATCCTGCGTGTATCAATAGAATGGACAGCCACGTCGATGCCATCAATCCAGATCGTTTCTTTCCGGGTGGGCAGGATCGAAACAAGGGTGCGCATCAGGGTTGTCTTGCCGGCACCGTTGGGACCGATCAGGCCATAGATTTCACCTGGCTTGATCTGCAGGTTTACACCATGGAGCACTTCTTGGCTGCCATAAGACTGGTGCAGATTTTTAATTTCTACAATATTCATGACAGTTACTATTGTAAATCATGCCTGCAGGGATAGGAAACACCGGAATAAAAAAGCAGTACGGCATTACTCAGCCATACTGCCTTCGCTATCTTTTACCAATGGAATTTCAAACCAGAAGGTGCTTCCTTCGTTTACCTTGCTGTTGACGCCATACTGAAAGCCATGCAGATCCAGAACCTGTTTGACGATGGCAAGGCCGATGCCGGAGCCCTGAGAAGGCCTTACATGTTCCTTGTCAATCTTATAGTAGCGGTCCCAGATATCCTTCAGTTTTTCTTCAGGAATGCCTTCGCCAAAGTCCTGCACCTCTGTTCTGACTTTGTCATCGTGTCTTTTCACCCGCACGATAATATGCTTGTTTTTACCAGAGTAGTTAATGGCATTGATCATGAAGTTATTGAAGACCTGCTCCATGCGTTTCTGATCCGCATGGACAATACAGCCTTCCTGAATTTCCTGTTCAATGACAAAATCTTCCTGATATTTGTAGACATCATATTTGCGCATCTGGATCTCAATCATCGCACCAAGATCAAAGTCTTCCTTCTGCAGCACAATCTTGTTTTCCTGCAGTTTGGAAAGATCCAGCAGATCATTGACCAGATTGTTCAGCCGCTTGGATTCATCGATGATGACCTGTATGTTTTCATCTGTCTTTTCTCCAGGCAGATCTCTCATCATTTCGCCATAGCCGGTAATCATCGTCAATGGTGTCCGCAGATCATGGGATACATTGGCAATCAGATCGCGCTTGGCTTTATCCGCCTTCTGGATATCGCCGGCAGCCTGCTGCAGGGTCTGGTTGAGCTCCTGTGCCTCCAGATACTGGTTGGTCGCAGGATCGGCATGGTATTCCCCTTTTGGCAGCTGCTTTGCGGCTTTGTTGATGACGGTCAGAGGCTTGGCAACACCGTTGTAGATCAGAACTGTCAGAATCACGACGGCTGCCAGGATCATCAGTGAGATGTAGACAAGCTGAATCGTCAGGGTGCGGGTTGTGGCACTGATGGGGGAAATGCCGCTGTAGATCATGATCACGGCATTGCCCTGCTCACCTTTGGCGATGCGGGCATATACAATGCTCTTGAAGCCATCCCGGCCATTGTCTTTTCCACCCGAAGAAAGAACGGAATAATACGTTTTATTATTGGAAATCTGGGCATACCCGATCAAAGACGCCGTGTCTTCATCCGACATGTTTTTAAAAGCATCGCACATCTGTGAGCGCATCGTGAACTGATCAGAGGCATACCGCACTGATACACAGGCATCATTCTGGATACCTTCCTGCAGGATGACATTGCCAAGATCGTCACTGTCAATTTCAGAGACAATCTCATCTCCAACGGCTTTGACGGCTTCTACTTTGGAGTGTTCATACATGGGTTCCAGAAGTCCAACCTGGAAAACAAACAGTGTGAAGATCAGCACTGCGGCAAAAACAATCAGGTAGCGGCCGATTTTCCATTTCAGACTAACTTTCTTTTTCAAAACGATATCCCACCCCACGCAGTGTCACAATATCTCTGGCATATTCGCCAAGGTTTTTCCGCAGCAGCTTGATATGTGTGTCAAGGGTACGGTCATCTCCGAAGAAATCATATCCCCACACATTCTGCAATAATTGTTCACGGGTCAAAGCAATGCCGGCATTGTGGGCCAGATAGGCCAGCAGTTCATATTCTTTAGGAGAAAGCTGGACACGCTTGCCATCGATCGTGACGGTGCGGGCAGAGAAGTTGATCTCAAGACCGCCGGAGCGCAGCACTTCCCCTGCCTCACCGGCTGGTGATACCCGCTTGAGAATTGCATGGATGCGCATCATCAGTTCCTTGCTGGAAAAGGGCTTTACGACATAATCATCCACACCAATATCAAAGCCATGGATCTTGTCATACTCTTCGCCTAAAGCACTGAGCATGATAAACGGCATGCGGGGATGTGTCTTCTTGATTTCCTTGACAGCGGAAAAGCCATCCAGATTCGGCATCATGATATCCATAACGCAAAGATCATAGGCATTCTTCTCACACTTCTGCACAGCTTCCAGGCCGTCTTTTGCCTCATCGGTCTGGAACCCTTCATATTCTGCATATTTCCGGATCATATTCCGGATTTTTTCTTCATCGTCAACGATCAATATTCTGGTCATATGCCACTCTCCTTAGCAGTGATTGCAAGGTTATTTTACCGGTGTAATGTGACGGCTGTGTGATGAACTCAGATTTTTTCACAGGCATCTGCCACCGGCGCAATGCCATCCACAACCAGATCCTCAATGGTGCCTTCATCCGCTGCTTTGGCAATGCGCGGATCCAGCGGAATCTCACTTAACAAAGGCAGATTGTGCTTGGCAGCAATCTCTTTGGTATTGCCTTTGCCAAACGGGTAGATCTTTTCATGGCAGTTCGGGCATTCAACATAAGCCATGTTCTCCACCAGGCCGAGCACATTGATATGCATCTGCTCCGCCATATTGATGGCCTTTTCGACGACCATGCCGACCAGATCCTGCGGTGTGGTAACAACAATGATGCCATCCAGCGGATAAGACTGGAACGCTGTCAGCGGTACGTCGCCGGTTCCCGGAGGCATATCCACAAACATGTAGTCAACATTATCCCAGAGCACTTCGGTATAGAACTGCTTGAGCAGGTTGGTCACAATGGCAGCCCGCCAGATGACCGGTGTCTCATCATTGTCCAGCATCATATTGGTGCTGACAACCTGAATACCGTTTTTGGTCACAGCCGGATAGGCATAGGTGCCGTCTCCCATCAGCTTGTCATGAATGCCAAACGATTTTGCCTGGCTTGGTCCGGTGATATCACCGTCAATGACAGCAGCGCGGTATCCCCTTCTGGCCATTTCCGATGCCAGCAGACTTGTCACAAAGGACTTGCCGACGCCGCCCTTGCCAGATACAACGCCGATCATATGATGAATGACAGTCTTGTCCTTGGGTTCCAGATGAAAGGAAGCCTGGCTGCTGCGGGAAGCACAGTTGCTGCCGCAGCTGTCACAGTTATGGTTGCAGGTCTCCGGATTCTGATTCTGTTTCTCACTCATATCTTGATAATCTCCTTCAAATTCCAGTCATCATTGTAGCAGATCGCTGTTTAATTGCATGGATTGTGCATGTGTCTTCCTTCTTATGGTGATCATGTCCGCATCGTGCTACAATACTCCCGTTAAAAAGGAGGCCTATTCATGGCTGGTTATGTAGTTGTTGGAACCCAGTGGGGGGATGAAGGCAAAGGCAAAGTTGTTGATCTGCTGGGAACACATGTAAACATGGTGGTCCGCTATCAGGGCGGCAACAATGCCGGACATACGGTAGTTGTCAATGGTAAGAAGACGGTGCTGCACCTGCTGCCAAGCGGCATTCTCAATCACGATGCCCTGTGTGTCATCGGACCTGGTGTGGTTGTCAATCCGTTTGTTCTGTTCAAGGAAATTGATACGCTGGAAGCACAGGGTGTCAAATGCGACCATGTCAGAATTTCTGACCGTGCTCATATCCTGATGCCATATCATGTCAGACTGGATGAACTGGAAGAGCAGAGAGCTTCCAAATACCGGGTTGGTACAACCAAGAACGGCATCGGCCCCTGCTATGCAGATAAGTATTCCCGCATCGGCCTGCGCATGTGCGATCTCAAGGACTGGGATGTATTCCTGGATAAGCTGAAGGATACGCTGGAAATCAAGAATGCCGAGATCACCAAGGTCTTTGGCGGTGAACCGTTTGACTATGATGAGCTCGTCAAGCAGTTTGAGCCGATCCGTGACCGTATTTCACCAATGCTGTGTGATGCGACTGACCTTGTCAACAAAGCCCTTGCCGATAACAAGGTTGTCCTGTTTGAGGGTGCCCAGGCAAATATGCTGGATATCAACTACGGCACCTATCCGTTTGTGACTTCTTCTTCACCTACGGCTGCCGGTGTATTGGAAGGCGTTGGTGTTGGTCCAAAGGCACTGGATCATATCATCGGCATTGTCAAGGCATATTCCACCCGTGTTGGTGAAGGTCCGTTTGTGACTGAGCTGCTGGATGATACAGGAAAACTGCTGCGTGAAAAAGGTGCCGAGTATGGTGCTACGACCGGACGGCCGAGAAGAGTCGGCTGGCTGGATCTACCGGTTGTCCGCCAGGGTGTCAGAATCAATGGCCTGACAGAGCTTGCCATCACCAAGATTGATATTCTCTCCGGCTTTGACAAGCTGCCTGTGTGCATCGGCTATGACATCGATGGCAAGGTTTATGATACGGTACCGGCATCTCTGGAAGTCTATGGCAGAGCAAAGCCTGTCTATAAGGTCTTTGATGGCTGGAAAGAGGACATCTCTCATGTCACAAAGTTTGAGGACCTGCCGGAAAACTGCCAGAAGTATGTACGCTTCATTGAAGAGTACTGCGGCACAAAGGTTGCCCTTGTTTCGGTCAATCCGGAGCGTGAAGGCAATATCATTCTTTCCAGGATCATCTGATGATTGACAAGTTTCAGATAGAAATCTGTGCCGGCAGTCTGAGTGATCTTTTAACAGCAGATCAGTTTGATGAGGTTGACCGGGTTGAATTCAACAGTGCACTGGAACTGGGTGGGCTGACACCATCCTATGGTTCCTTCCTGCAGGCAAGAGAAAAGTCGAAAAAGCGCATCATCTGCATGGTGCGGCCGCGCGGAGCCGGCTTTGTGTACAGTGAGACAGAAAAAAACACCATGTTCCGTGATGCCCAGCTGTTTCTGGATGCCGGTGCCGATGGCATTGTCTTTGGCTTTCTGAATCCGGATCATACGGTTGATGAAGAAACAACAGCCAAGATGGTATCTTTGATTCACGGCTATGGCAAGGAAGCTGTCTTCCACAAAGCATTTGATGAAACACCGGATCCCATCCAGGCAGTACAGACACTGATCAATCTGGGTGTGCAGCGTATTCTGACTTCAGGCCAGAAGGAAAATGTCATGGCTGGCATTGATCTGTTGACAAAGCTGCAGAAAGACTATGGTTCCCGGATTGAAATCCTGCCTGGCGGCGGTGTCAAGGCTGACAACATTGTTTCCCTGCTGGATACAACCGGGTGTATGCAGTTTCATATGAGTGCCAAACAGATGAAGCATGACAGCGGCAGTTATCCGGCTGTCAGTGCTGACAATATCCGCAAAGTGCTTGTGAATCTGCAGGCTGCCCTTCATCAGGAAAATACCCTGACCAGAGAAGATCAGGATATGCTGAAAAATGACAGCTTTGAAAATATTGACTGGAATGATGAGGATGAACGTCCCTGAGTAACAAACACAGAGGCGGACCACCGTTTGGTGATCTGCCTCATTTTTGTTTTCTCTGCTGTTTTACTGCACCGCCTGTTTGGCGAGCTTTCTGGCTGCTTCAATATCAGAAGCGATGATGACAACGATCTTGTTGGAGCCGTTGTCTTCCATTACGGCATTGGAAATTTTGAAGATTTCCGTGGCATCATAGACATTTGTCTGTGTTTCCAGATTCTTGAGATAGTTCTGAATATCGGTTTTGGCAGTGTCAAAATCCGTGACATAGAAGACACCAACGGTATCGGCAGTGCCTGTGCTGCTCATCAGTACCGCTGCATCGCTGTACAGATCATCACCAGAGAAGATCATGCCTTTTACTGTACGGTTTTTCAATTGCTGAAGGGAATCTGACAAAGACAGTTTTTCGGCAATTTCATTGGCTTCAACAAGTGCCTGGGAAGCTGCGGTTGGCGAAGCAGAGGCTGCTGTCTGATGCATGGCACAGCCGCACAGACAAAGCACCATGAATGCACAGGAAATACATCTAATAAACTTACTGTGTAAACAAGTCATCATTTTTCTTATCATCCTGATTGAATTCCGGCAGATCAGGGAGCTCATCCAGGCTTAACAGCTGGAAGGCATCCATGAATTCATTGGTCACAGAATACAGAATCGGTCTGCCTGGTGCTTCGGACCTCCCGTCCTCCTTGACCAGTCCCCTTGCCATCAGTTTCCGTAACATAGCATCTGCACTCACACCGCGGATCTCTTCAATCTCCACTCTTGTTACAGGCTGTTTGTAGGCAATGATGGCCAGAGTTTCCAAAGCTGCCTGAGACAGCTGCGTTTTGGCATCTTTGGAGAACAGTCTGGCAGCATAGGTATGCACAAAGGCTTTGGTCAGAAAACGGTAGATATCGCCATAGCGCACCACTTCCAGGCCGCGCGCATCACTCTGCCAGATTTTCTGCAGCTGCACAAACAGTTCTTCTGCCTGTTTAGCACTGATGCCAAGCGTGTCAGCTGCCTGGGCAGCAGTAAGCCCTTCATCACCTGTCACAAACAAAAGTCCTTCCAGCACCGCCAGCTGTCTTTGTTTCAATTCTTCATCAGGCTGCTGGTCTGTTTCCATCTGTTTTTGTTCCAGCTGTTCACTCATGCCTTCCCTCCTTTGCCAAACCAGATCACATCATTTTCATCAACGTTGAATACAAGAATATGCAGACGGGCCAGATCCAATACGCTGAGGAACGTGGCAATGGCTTTGGGCAGAGAGTCCCGGCAGTCATCCAGCAGTGTTTCAAAGCGGAATGTATCCGGCAGCCTGTCCAGTCTTGCCCGCACTTCCAGCTCGCGGTCTTCAATCGAGATTTCCCTGACGGAAAAAGAGCGCTCCTGGGGATGGCTCAGCTGGATTCTGTGCAGCATCCGCTGCATGGCTTTCAAAAGGTCATAGGGAGACCCCTGTACCGGCTGATCTTCCCTTTCCGTACGGTATTTATCGGCCTCAATGGATAATGGCTTGCCCATCAACTGCTGGCGGGCCTCAAACATCTGGGCAAGGGCAGTGCTTGCTTCCTTGTACTGCTGGTATTCCAGCAGCCGTCTGACAAGCTTCTGTTTAGGATCTTCCTCATCTCCAGGTTCCTCATCCTGCTTTCCTGGCAGCATCATCCTGCTTTTATATTCGATCAATGAGGCCAGTTCTGCCAGATACTCCGAAGCAATCTCCAGATGCATCTGCTGCATGGAATTCAGATAGGCCATGTACTGATCACACAGCTCACTCATATCCAGATTCAGAAGGTCAAGCTTCTTTTCCTTGATCAGATGCAGCATCAGATCGAGCGGACCGTCAAACTTGTCAATCGTTACCGTAAATTCTTCCATATCGAAACGATTATAACAAACAGGAAAAAAGAATACAAAACCAGCAGGAATCCTGAAAAAAAACAGGGCTCTGCATGCAGAGTCCTGTCCGTCTTACTTGACGACGATATTGACTATCTTGCCAGGGACAACAATGACCTTGACAACGTTCTTGCCTTCCAGATGCGGTTTGACAGAATCCAGGTTCATGGCCTCGTTCTGCAGTGTATCCTTATCGGCCGTACGGTCAGCTTCAAACTTGCCTCTCATCTTGCCGTTGACCTGCACCGCGATGACGGCCTTGTTCTGTACAAGTGCCTTTTCATCATACGTCGGCCATGGCTCATAGGCACAGCTGCCTTCATGGTGTGTCAGTGTCTGGTACAGCTCTTCACCCAGATGCGGTGCAAAGCATGACAGCATCAGAACGAAATTGGCCAGCATCTTCCGGTTAACTTTGCCATTCTTATAGCAGTCATTGATAAAGATCATCATCTGCGAGATAGCCGTGTTCAGGTTCAGTGTCTCAATGTCATTGGTAACCTTCTTAACTGTGAAGTTATAGGAGTAGTTCAGTGCCGGTGTTGCCTCATCGGTAACCATGTTTTCATCATTGCACAGTCTGTAGACACGGTCCAGCCACTTTCTGGCACCATCCATGCCCTTTGTGGACCATGGTAAAGATGCATCCAGCGGACCCATGAACATTTCATAGACACGGAGCGCATCGGCACCATGGGAAGCGACCAGTTCATCCGGATTGATGACATTGCCCATGGACTTGGACATCTTGACGCCGTTTTCACCAAGGATCATGCCCTGATGGAACAGTTTCTGGAATGGCTCCGGGTTCGGAACAACCTTGATGTCATACAGGAACTGATACCAGAATCTGGCATACAGCAGATGCAATACAGCATGCTCGGCACCGCCGATGTACAGATCCACCGGCATCCAGTGGTCAAGCAGTTTCTTGTCAGCAATGGCATCCGGGTTATGCGGATCAAGATAGCGCAGATAGTACCAGCAGGATCCTGCCCACTGCGGCATGGTGTTGGTTTCACGCTTGCCCTTGACACCGTCAATTTCCACATTCAGCCAGTCTGTGGCATGGGCCAGCGGTGATTCACCATCATCACTTGGCAGATAGTTCGGCACAACCGGCAGTTCCAGCGGCAGATCATTCATTGGTACGGTGCGCACCGTGCCGTCTTCCATGTGGATGATCGGAATCGGTTCCCCCCAGTATCTCTGTCTGGAGAACAGCCAGTCTCTCAGTTTGTAAGCTACCTGGGCATTGCCGCACTTGTGTTCCTCAAGCCACTTGATCATGGCATCAATGGCATCCTGTTTATTCATGCCATTGAGCCATTCACTGTTGATATGCACACCATCCTGGGTCCAGGCTTCCTTGGAGATATCACCGCCGGCCAGTACCGGGATGATTTCCAGACCGAACTTCTTGGCAAAGGCATAGTCACGCTCATCATGGGCAGGTACTGCCATGATGGCACCAGTGCCATGGGTTGCCAGTACATAGTCAGAAATCCAGATCGGGATCTTTTTGCCGTTAACCGGGTTGATGGCATAAGCACCAGTGAATACACCGGTCTTGTCTTTGTTGAGTTCAGTGCGCATCAGATCGGACTTCTTTTCGGCTTCCCTGCGGTAAGCATCCACTGCTGCCTTCTGCTCTGGTGTCGTGATCTCTTCAACAAACGGATGTTCCGGTGCCAGCACACAGTAGGTTGCGCCAAACAGTGTGTCACAGCGGGTTGTGAATACCGTGAACTCTCTGTTTGTGCCGGCGACTTTGAAGACAACATTGGCACCAACGGACTTGCCGATCCAGTTGCGCTGCATTTCCTTGGTGGATTCCGGCCAGTCAAGATCATCCAGGCCCTTCAGCAGTTTCTCCGCATAGGCGGTGATCTTCATGACCCACTGTCTCATCGGCTTGCGGATGACCGGATAGCCGCCGCGCTCACTCTTGCCGTCAATGACTTCCTCATTGGCCAGCACGGCCTTGAGCTGCGGGCACCAGTTGACCGGCATGTAAGCTTCATATGCCAAGCCGGCTTCATACATCTTCAAAAAGATCCACTGTGTCCACTTGTAATAGTCCGGATCACAGGTGCGGATTTCTCTGTCCCAGTCATAGGAAAAGCCAAGCGACTTGATCTGGGTGCGGAAGTGGTCAATGTTCTGGTATGTGAATTCTTCGGGATGATGGCCCGTCTTGATGGCATACTGCTCAGCCGGCAGACCGAAGGCATCAAATCCCATCGGGTGCATGACATTGTAGCCCTGCATCCGCTTCATTCTGGCCACGATATCGGTGGCGGTATAGCCTTCGGGATGGCCTACATGCAGTCCCTGTCCGCTGGGATAGGGAAACATATCCAGCACATAGTACTTTGGCTTGCTGAAATCATAGGCATCGGTACGGAAGGTCTTGTGGTCTTCCCAGTACTTCTGCCATTTCTTTTCAATTGACTTGTGATCGTATGGCATATCGTTCCTCCTGATAAACAAAAAAGCATCCCTGATCTAAGGACGCTTGCACGTGTTACCACCTTAGTTCGCATATCCTGCGCACTCTTTCCGCTTGTTAAGGCTGCCGGCTCAGCCGCTGCTCCAAAGCCCAGTTCATACTGTCCCGCCTGTCAGGTTTCACCAGCCCCTGACTCTCTTTACTGGCACTAGACAATCCTACTATCTCTTTTTCTTCGCAGCATGCCCATCTTACCATCAGGGCTTGAAAACTTCAATGGGCCAGTCCGCCGAGATCCTCCACAATCCACTTGGGATGCACATCATCAGTGATACCGGTGCCATAAATGGAAGAGCCAAGCGTTACATAAGCAGTATCCATCTTCAGACGGATGGCCGGAACAATGTCCTTCTGAAAATCATCGCCGATATACACGGCATCTTTGGGCTGGCAGCCGGCATATTTCAAAGCAGAGGCCATCGTAATGACACTCGGCCTGCCAAAGTCCAGGCATTTTTTGCCTGAGGCATATTCCAGCATACTGGCAATGGCACCGCATCCTACCATCGTTTTGCGTACACCCTCATGGACTGGTGAACTGTCCGTATTGAGCAGCACCGTGCCCTGTTTTAACAGCCGCAGTGCTTCATTGTAATCCGGTGATGCAGCATTGGGATCATAGCCGAGAAACAGCCACTGGGGCTGCTTGGATAACAGATCAAAGCTGGCTTCCTGCAGAGATGCCTTCATGCCCCTGCCGCCAATATAGGCAGCGGAAATGCGGTTGGGATATTCCCTTGCCACCCAGTCAATGGCAGCCATCGTGCTGGTAAAAATGATATCCGGTGAAAAGGAAGCAAAGCCAAGGCCATGGTAGTGCTCCACCATCTCAATCCGGGGATGCTGTGATTCTTCAGAGACAATCAGAAATGGTGTCTTTGTCCGCAGCAAAGCATCAATCAAAGCAATGGCACCCGGGGCTGCCTGATGGTTTTTTTCCAGTGCTGTTGAAGCAATCAGATGACATTTCCGTAACATTCTCTCTCTCCGCACTGGCAATTGTACCACAACCAGTGCTTGTTCTTATGCTATGATAGAGCCCGTTATGAAACGTACCCGAAACATCCTGTTAACGATTGTCATTGTCCTGGCACTGCTGCTGTTCTGCCTGTATGATGCCTTTTTTTCCGCCCCGAGAAATTACCGGGTGCGCCATGAAACCATTGCGTCTGAGACCATTCCGGAATCCATGGATGGCATGAATATCATCTTCTTCTCAGATCTGGACTATGGCACGTTCATGGACCAGGCAAGAATGCAGAAACTGGTGGATAAGATCAATCAGTATGCCCCGGATGTTGTGATCTTCGGCGGTGATCTGTTTGATACCGGCGTGACACCGGATGATACAAGCACGGCACAGGTGCAGCAGCTGCTTGCGGATATTGATGCTCCGTATGGCAAGTTTGCCGTGTATGGTGATTTTGACCATGAATCCGAAGATAAGCTGAATGCGGTGTCCTCTATTCTGACCCAGGGAGGCTTTGAGGTATTGGACAACCGTTCCGTCTCACTGCATCACAAGTCCATTTCCTCCATTTCACTCGTCGGCATTGATTCTGGTGTCAATGGCAGTCAGGATATCACCGCTGCCTACAGTTCCGTGTCCCATACCAACTATGTCATCACAGTATGCCATACCCCGGATACCGCCGATTATGTTCCGGCTGATTTGACCAATCTGTTTCTGGCCGGCCATTCTCATGGAGGACAGATTTACTGGCTGTTTGGTGCCTACTACACGCCGGCTGGTGCTGAGCAGTATTTCCGCGGCAAATCAGAAGTATCCAACAGTTTCACCCTGGACATTACCAATGGTGTCGGTACAACCGGTAAAGATGTACGCTTCCTTGCCAATGCCGAGATTGTTTCCTATAAACTGAAATGCACAAAGAAAAGTGAGCCGACAAGTCAGCCCACTTCTGAAAGTACATCTGGTACCGAAACAAGTGCTTCCGCATCGCCGCAAGCCACAACTGCAGCTTCTGAGAGTGCACAGGCATCCCCTTCTGCTTCTGCCGCAGCACAGTAATTCTGATCCTATTCTGTTGCCAGGTGAAAGTGCACAAATGCTTTGGCCAGACCATCCTGGTCAATCGGTGCTGTAACATAATCAGCAGCTGCCTTGACATCATCATTGGCATTGCCCATGGCAACACCGATGCCTGCATACTGCAGCATCGTAATATCATTGGCACCATCACCAAAGGCCATACACTCTTCTCTTGCAATGCCGTATTTGGCAAGCATGCGTTTGACACCTTCCGGCTTACCGCCGTCTTCCGGAATAATATCGGCAAAATCAGGTGTCCAGCGGGCTGACTTGCAGCCAGGAGCATGACTGATGAATTCCGGATCTTCTTCAGCAGGAATATACGGGCAGATCTGGTATGTCTCATGAGACAGTGCACGATGAACATCCTCCACCGGCAACATTCTTTCGGTATGGCCGATCTCTTTGAGATAGTTGTAATAGTCCTGGTTGAAATGGATGTCATAGGCATAGTCCAGTTCATAAAACGCACAGTTAAACTGTTTGTCCATAAGCCAGGGAACAAGCTTTTCCATGGCGGACATGGGCAATGGCTCCTGATGCATGACATTTCCCTTTTCATCCAGACAGTACTGCCCGTTCAGCAGTACCTTGCCATCCCAGGGAAAAGTACGGAATGATTCACATAATAGCGACATCTGAATGGGCGGTCTGCCTGAGGCAATAAACAGGCGGATCCCCTTTTCTTTTGCCTGATGCAGCACCTTAAGAGCACTGTCAGGAATCTCATGCGTATCAAAACGGATCAGTGTTCCGTCAATATCAAGAAAGACTGCTTTGATCATCACAAAACCTCCCGTTCAACTTTAGCAGAAAAGCACAAAAAAGCCCGTGCTTTTTATACACGGGTTAAGCAATCAGTTCCAGAAGATGAACAGATCGGCAAGACGGGTGAAGAAGTTGCCCTTGTCAGAGCTCTCCTGTACATCCGATGTATCATCGGATTTGGAAGCCGCATCCTTCTCAGTATCCGCTTCACTCTTGACGGTAGAAATCTTGTAGATGAACTTGACAGTGCCATCCGTGCCATCCGAGATACCTGAGTAGTTCACATAGGCATCATCGTCATTCTGAATGTCAGAGATCAGCTTGCTGGCTGTCTGCAGATTGTCAAGATCACTGTTTTCTGTCAGCTTGGAAATTCCTTCTTCATTATACTGTACTAAACCATCATACAATGTCTTAGCACCATCAGATAACTGTGTAGCACCATCAGATAGTGTCTGAGTACCATCTTTTAATGTCTTAGCGCCCTGAGACAGCTGAGCTGCACCATCAGATACCTGAGAAGCACCTGAAGAAAGTTTCTGTAATCCATCAGTTAAGGACTGAGAACCGGCATAAGCAGTACTTACACCATCTGTATATTGTTTCAGACTTTCTTTTAAGAAAGCGACACTATCCAGACTTTGTTTAGCATTCTTAATTTCTTCAATGGCTGCAGAAGCAGTAGCATCACTGCTCACCACCCCATTCAGATAACTGATAATTGCCTGTTTACCTGTCTCTGACTTTGAATTTTGAAGATAGGTTTGAATAGTCTGAGCAATTGTAGCATCCTTAGATACTTTTTCTGCCATTTCTGAAATGGAAGCAGAATTTGCATAATACATTGAACCATAGCTTGCAAGCATTGCAACCTCTGCTTCAGTTTTATTATATGGAGCTGCAGTAAGCATTGCCTTAGCCGCAGTATAAACGACATTATCTGTCTGAGCAGCTCTTAATGGTGCAACCCATGTAACACCATCAACACCAAGGGCGTCGGCATTTCCATCCACTTTATTTAAGACGGAAGAGACAATTGGAGCAATTGTAGCATAATCCACGTTGGATAAATCTGTAACCTTATTTTTTACCGCTATGGAAATTACTTCTTCAGCCTGTCTTGACGTCAAACTAATCTGTTGTCCGGAATCTTTTGTAAGTTCTGCAACCTTTTTCTGTACTGATCCTACAGCACCTTCATACGTAGCAAGATTTAGAAATCTGTCTGCAGAAGAATAATCTTTTCCTGTAGCAACTTTGACCGCCTGATCATTTTGTACTGCTTGCACTTGCTGAGCAATCGCAAGATTACCCTGTTGTGAAGCAAGATATGATGTAAGATCTGTTTGCTGATTAACAGCAGCCATATAGAGAAGCATATTTAATTGATCATCTAATTGATCATCAGAAACATTCACGTTGTTATTCTTTAACTGCTCTTTAAACTGCTCTTTAATCTGGTTGAATGCTACTTGTCTCATACCATCAGTAATACCGGCATAATAGCCTAACTGAGTACCATAGTTTTCCCAGGTTAATGATTCATATTTGGAATCATTTTTTATTGTAGCATTAGCATCCAGTTCTTTATTGACTGTAGCAAGAATGGCATCAGCAACCTGACTCATACCACTATTTAAAGCAGCGTTATTAGAAGATAACTGACCAAGGCCAGCCTGTAATGCAGTTGCGCCTGCCAATGCACTGGAAGCTCCTTCTGCCAGCTGACTTGTACCATCAGTTAATGTAGATGTACCATTGACTAATGTACCAACACCATCATTAACCTGATTTGCTCCATCCTTCAACTGATCTGCACCTTCATATAAAGTTTTAGATCCATCAATCAGTTTCTGTGTAGCTGCATCAAGTTCATCAAGCTGATCAAAGAGATTCGTTGTATCAAAGGCACCGTCGTCCTTGAGCTCACCCTTCAAAGCAGACAGATCTGTGCTGGTTGCCATCATCATGGTCGGAGACTCAAAGTCTGTTACATCTGCTTCAATTGTGATCGTATCAAACAGGTAGTCATTCAGGCTGGACAGATCTCCTGTCAAAAACTGACCGATGGAGTCCTTCATGCCCGGCATCATGACAGCCAGGGCAATGCTGTGGGAAGTGTCTGTGGATACAGTACCATGATCAATCTTGACGTTGGTGAAGTGATCCTGATCGAGCATACCGCCGGCAGCGACATAGAACGGCTTGCATACAGTGTAAGTCTTACCATCCACGGTGTACTGCTTGGTCTCTGTATTCTTGATGTTGAAGGTCATGGACAGATGGCCGCTCTTGCCAACGATGTCCTTGGGATCTACGGTCTTGCCATCGAGTTTGTATTCAATGGAAGTATCCAGCGGCAGAGCCTTGGTTGTCTTGCCCTGGTAATAGATATCGGTATCAGTTGTGGTCCATGTATAGCCGTTGGAGCTTGCCTGTACCGGATCATCGCTCTTGAGATTCTGTACGTCCTTGAGATCTGACTTATCCTGATAGTTGGAGAATCCATTGGCATTGTGGAGCTGATCGGATACGGTCACGCTGGAAACGGAACCATCTGCGTTGAGAACAACATAGACGGATTCATCTTTGGTTGTGCCGTCTGATGTTTTATCTTCCGCATTGACAGGCAGTGCACCTGTCACGAGCAATGTACTGACACCGGCAAGGGTTGTTGCCTTGATGATAAACTTTTTCATGCTTTAGCCTCCTCTGCTGCAGCTTTCTTTACTTCCTTTTTCTTTCCTTTCTTCTGTGCCCATCCGATCGTTGTCTTACGGATAATCGGTTCAAAGATAATCAGCAGGCACGGTAATACGAAGATAATCACGATCATGGAGATCAATGCGCCTCTGGCAATCATCAGACAGATACTGCTGAGCAGTGCCATCTTGGAAACACAGGCAACACCAACCGTAGCAGCGAAGAATGTCAGGCCGGATGTCATGATGGACTGCGAGCAGTTTTCAATCGAGATCTGAGCTGCTTCAAACTTGTTGTGGCCGCGCCGTTCCTCTTCTTCAAAACGGGTTGTCATCAGGATTGCGTAGTCAACGGTTGCACCAAGCTGAATGGTACCGATCACGATACTTGCAATGAATGGAACCACGGTGCCATTGAAGTATGGAATTGCCATATTGATGATGATGGCAGATTCAATCGATGCGACCAGCATAATCGGAATCGTGAAGGACTTGAAACTGATTGCAATGATCAAGAAGACCAGGGCAATGGATACCCAGTTGACGGTCTGGAAATCGACATTGGCAATTTCAATCAGATCCTTGGTCATCGGTGCTTCACCGGTAATCACTCCGGTGCTGTCATAGTTCTTGACGATCTTGTTGAGATCCGTGATCTGGGTGCTGGCATCATCGGTGCCAGCTTTGTAGGAAGATGTCACCATGATCAGCTTTCTGCCATCTGCTTCAAACACGTCTGTCAGATCACTTGGCAGCATATCACCTGGGATTTCCGCATCCACCAGATCATCAATGCCAAGCACGGATTTAACGCCTTCAACATTGCGCATCTCTTTTTCCAGCGACTTGACCTGATCGGACTTCATATCATCATCCACGATCACGAAGATACTGGAGGTCATGCCGAAGTCTTCCTTCATCTTGTTGGTACCGATCTTGCCAGTCATGGTATCCGGCAGAGAATCGGTCAGTGTGTAATAGTTCTGCACTCTTGGATATGCCAGGGCAAAGACGAAGAAGATGACACAGAAGATCGCAGTAATTTTCTTGTAGTGCTTCGGAACATAATGGCTGAGCTTAACAGGCTTGGGGATCACAGTACGGTGGGTATGGCGCTTGATCACCCTTCTGAAGCACAGCAGCAGCGACGGCAGAATGGTTATGGTGGAGATCAGGCCCAGGACAACGCCCTTGGCCATGACCAGACCAATATCTCTTCCTAAGGTCAGACGCATCACGCACAGGGCAATGAAACCAGCGATGGTTGTCAATGAGGAAGCGGAGATGGAAGTTGCCGTATTGCGGATGGCATGTTCCATGGCTTCAAAGTCATCTTTGCACCAGTTCTGCTCCTCCTGGTATCGTGACAGCAGGAAGATGGAATAGTCCATCGTGACACCTAACTGCAATACCGTTGCCAGTGCTTCGGTGATGTAGGATATCTGGCCGAAGATAATGTTTGTGCCAAAGTTATACAGGATCGGGAATACCAGTCCTAACATGAACAGGAATGGCACGATGTTGTTCTTCAGGGCCAGCCAGAGTACCACGATACATGCACCGACGGCAATCAGGATGTAGAACGGCATTTCCTGATCGACGATGGCCTTGGTATCCTGCAGGATAATGGACATACCGCCGATGTATGCCTCGCCCTGGCAGATCACTTTGATCTTGGCCAGTGCATGCATGGTCTGCTGACTGGATGCGATATCGTCAAATGTGACAATCATCATCGTTGCATCCTTGTCATTGTTGAACATGGCATCATACAGATCATCCGGCAGTACTGACGGTGATACAGATTCATCCAGTACATCGGAAATCCAGAATGTCTTTCTGACACCATTTACTTCCGAGATTCTCTGTTTGAGATCCATCAGCTGTGCTGTCGGCATGTCTTCTACCGTAATGATGGCAGTCGATGCAAGATGGAAATCATCTTCCAGATATGTTTCACCTACCATTGAATCGAGTTCTGACGGCAGGTATGTCAGAATATCGTAATTGATCTTTGTAGCTGCGGCGCCAAACAGGCTCGGGATTAACAGTGCAGCTGCAATGACCAGAATCAGTTTGCGGAACTTTACCACAAAGTGCGCAATCTTCTTCATAGACCCTCCCTCCATGATGAAATGACTTTTGGTCATTCCTCAACACGTAAGGATTATAGTTATAATTCGATATGGTTCAATGGAAAATACTGACGATTAGTCATTTTCTGAAATCTGTATATCAGACACGATGTATAATACGGGTAAGATACGTAGCGAAAGAGAGAACTGCATGGCAAACGTGATTCTGCAGAAAAAACAGGAGAAAAGAAAAAAGCTGCTTGACAGCAGCTATGAGCTTTTTGTGGAAAAAGGCATATCGAATGTCTCAATTGCCGAAATCTGCCAGAAAGCTGGTATTGCCAAAGGTACGTTCTACCTCTACTATGCATCCAAGGAAGATATTGCCAGAGCGCTGAACCGGCGGATTTCTTTCACCCTGATGCAGAAAGCCTATGATGAAATCAACCGGAACCGCAAAGACAGCTTTGTGGAAAATGTCATTACGATGGCAGACTTCATCATCAACTATTTCAGTACCGATACGGAAACTTTGAAGATGATGCGCAAAGATTTCATCTTTCCATTAACCGTTGATGACTTTGACAACAGCAGGAATCCCCTGATGATTTCCCTGCGGAAAGAAATCAGTGATTATGCACAGGTATCGGGCTTTTCCAACCATGAAATCCTGTTCCGGCTGTACAGCCAGCTTTCCATGATTGCCGGCATCTGCCACTCGGTCATGATTGACCATTTCCCTGACTCTGACATCAACAGTCTCAAGCCTTCCCTGTTTGATATGATCCGCAAAGCCATTCGTCCATGAATGGCTTTTTTACTGCAGTTTCAATCCCATCAGGCCCATGTCATTCAATGGTGTAAAGCCCATCTTTTTATAAAAGGAAACAGCTCTTGTATTATTGAGATCAACACCCAGCATCAATCCTTTGACGCCATCCTTTTTCAGCATCTCAATCAAAGCATGGAACAAGGCAGTGCCATTGCCTCCGCCGGTATACTGTTCCAGGATATCAATGTGCATATGGGCAGGATATTCGCTGGCATAAGCGCCATACATTGCCATGCCGTCATGCACTCTTTTTGGATAGGGATCTCCCAGTGCTTCAATCTGCTTTGCATAAGGAGCCATATTCTGTTTCCATGCACTGTAGTCTTCAGCACACAGAACATAGCCCACCGGCTTATCATCTGCCATTAACATCAGGCATTTTTCACGATCCAGATACTCATCACAATACATAAGGAGTGAAAAGTCATGGTGCCGCTTCTGGGTGCGTGCCCTTTCACTTGCGGTGGCAATGCAGATGTCCTCCATTGCCTGCTTATATTCCGGTGTATACATTTCAATCTTCATTAGGATACCTCCTGACTCAGCTGTTCATTGTAGCACGCCATTGTGAAAGCAGGCTGACATAAAAGGATGTGGATGCACCAGGATGGCTGAGGCCGTCACCTGGTGCAAAAGACAGATGGCTGCGGCACTGGTTTTCCAGGATCGCTTCCCCGGTATCCTGGTACAGAACTTCCAGCACTTCCATGCGGTTCTGGTAGGCATTCTGTACTAACGGAAGCAAAGATCTGGCAGCAGCCATGCTTTCAAACGGCTGGCTTTCCGATATCATCCTGATCTTTTCACCCGTTTCTGCCATTTTGTGCAGATCAGCTTCCATCTGTTCTGCACTGTCAGCTTTGATCAGAATCCTGCCATCTTTGCTTTCAATCTGTGCACAAAGATCTTTGGCAAGTTCTGGCTCACTGGCAAAGAGATTACTGATGCCTTTCTCCCTGGTCAAAGGCCATACAAGCTGGGCATACAGCCGCCCTGGCAGCATCCTCTTCAGGGTATGACGGTTCTCTTTGAATAAAATGGAAAGATGGCAGGAAGGTTCTATGCTGTCCTTCTGGCAGGACAATTGGACAAGCCCATAACGGACTGTGCCGATTCTGGCCGTATCTTTTGTAAAGTAGGATGTGATACTGCAGGTATCCGACAGCATCAGATCAAAGCGGGTATTATCTTTGCGAAGAATCGCTGCATATTCTTGTGCTGCCTCGGGCATGGACTGATCTGAGAAAAGGATATCAAAACGGATGGCAATGCTTTCATTCTCCCGGCTCATCCTGCTCACTGCCCGCATGATATCCTTCAAAGAAGACAGGTGGTGCATGACAAACAGAATCGAAGGATCTTCTTTTCTTTCCTTGCCATAGCGTACCAGAAAGCCATGCCCCAGGGCCTGAAACTGAAACAGTACGGCAATGTCAGGAACAGCCATGCGGAACACATCCACCCTTTTCTGCCACAGTGCAAGACTGTCATGGTCTGCTTCCTTTGCAGGTTCTTTTTCCATCTGCTTTGGCTTTGCCAGCGGCGGATGCCAGCAGGCAATATACAGAGTCAGCAAACCAGCTGTCAGAAACAGCATGGCAGCAATGATCAGAAAGGCTTCCATGGTACCTCCTCGCTATACAGGGCAAAACTGTCCCGCTGGTTCATGTATGCCGGTGCATAGACATGGCACGCATAATGGTATCTGCCAAAGCACACTGCCACACTCTGGGGAATCATGTTCTCATTCTTGTATGCCAGTTTGTACCAGTATGGATACAGACCAGAGTGTTCCGCTGTCTCTAACAGCTGCGCAAGTCTGTCTGCCCTGTGTACGATCTGCAGCGTGCCGTCTTTCTTTAAAAGACGTGCACTGTGTGCAAACAGTTCCTTCATGGTAAGAAACTCCTCATGGCGGGCTGCCCGCAGGTAAGGATTCTCATTTTTCAGGCTTTCTTTCCCGGTTACAAAATACGGTGGATTGCAGATAATGGCATCAAAGGGATCATCCTGATAGGTCTGCAGGGGGCTGACTGTCAGCTGTGCATTCAGGCCGTTTGCCTGCAGATTGTTTCTGGCAAGGGCGATGATTTCCGGGAAAAGATCGATGCCGGTCAGATTGTCTGTATGCATGGCAGCGTACAGCAGCAGTGCTCCGTTGTTGGTGCCGACATCCAGCACCCGCATGCCCTTCTTGATCTGCAGCATCCGTCCCAGAAATTCCGTATCGGAATTAAAATGATACATTCCCTCTTCCTGATGAATATGCCAGGGCGTGCCGTAAAGATAGTCATCCTTCATGTGTTTCCCTCAGTTCAAACCAGAATGTTGTACCCTGGTGCAGCTTTGATGTGACGCCGTATTTTGCATGATGCGCATCCAGAATGGCTTTGACAATGGCCAAGCCCAGGCCAGTGGAAGACAGGCTGCGGCTGAACGAGCGGCTGCTCTTCTGGTAGCGGTCCCAGATATGCGGCAGTTCTTCCTCAGAGATTCCCTCCCCTTCATCCTGCACTTCCACATGCACCGTTTCCTCATCTTCCAATACCTTTGCCCGGATCCAGATATGGTGTCCCGCCGGTGTATGCTTGATGGCATTGGACAGAAAGTTCTGAATCACTTCACCAATCTTGAGATCATCCGCATAAATCATCAGATGGCCTGGAATCTCTGTTTCCACAATCACGCCGGCATTTGCAATCAGCGGTGCATTGAGTTCCATGATTTCCTTTACCTTTTCATCCAGATCGACATTTTCATAGGTCAGCGTATATGTTCCAGACTGCATCTTGCTCAGCTCACTCATCTCATTGACGAGCTTTGACATATAGTCTGTCTCTTTGATAATCACATCCAGATGCTTGTTTCTTTTGACGGGATCATTGCCGGAAATATCCTTGATCATTTCGGCATAGGCACGGATGTTCGTGATCGGTGTACGGATATCATGAGATACATTTGCCATCAGATCACGCCGCAGTTCATCAATGCGGCCCATTTCTGTAGCAGCCTTGTTCAGTGTGGATGCCAGTTCCTGTGTCTCGGTGAAGGAGCCCCCGTCAAATCTGGCACTGTAATCGGCATTGGACAGTTTGACAGCCTGATCGCGCATATGGGTCAATGGCCTTGCAATCCTGCCGGACAGATAGAACGAGAAGATGACGGCAATGATGATGACGATGGATGTGTAAAGAAAATACTGCCGGGAAAAGAAAGAGATCAGTGAGTCCACCGGTTCCAGGGGCGTATTGAGAAACAGGTAATAATTGCCCAGTGTTTCTTTGACGCTTCTGCCAACAACCAGCATCTGCTGTCCTGTGCGGTCATTGACGAGATTGGCAGAATACTGGGGTGTATCTGAGACAAGCGACATGAGTGTGCCGGCATCGTGATAGTCGATGCCGTTTACAGAGTCATTGCTGTTAAAGACACATCCTGCCCCAAGCAGGTCGGCGGAATAGACCTGTCTGCTATCCTGGTTATAGATCACAACGCAGACATCATTTTCAACAGTCTGCTGAAAAGCCTGGGAAATCTGACTTTCACTGCCGCCGCTGGTTGAAAGCAGTTCACTTTCCAGGGAATCCGCAATCGCATTGATGCTGGATATTTTCGTGTTGCGGTAATAGGGCCTGATCAGGCCGACCTGCAGAATGCCCAGCACAGCGACGATGCCGGCAGAGAGCAGAATGAATACCAGCAGCAGTGAAAAGCGGATGCCGTGACGGTCAGGCTTCAAACTTGTACCCCATGCCGCGCACCGTCACAATGTAGTCCCGATACGGGCCAAGATGTGCTCTCAGCATCTTGATATGGGAATCCACAGTGCGGTCATCACCAAAGAAATCAATGTCCCATACATCACTCAGCAGACGCTCACGTGACAGTGCCACCCCGGGATGGCTTGCCAGCTCGATCAGAAGATCAATTTCCTTTGGTGTCATGGCCGTCTTTTCACCATCGACCGTTACCTCGCGGCCATCCACATCAATCACCAGGCCGCCATACTGCAGGGTCTTCTTACTGACGGAAGGATGACGGCGGGCAATGACAGCTTTCACTCTGGCCATCAGCTCCTTGGGTGAGAATGGTTTGACGACATAGTCATCCACACCCAGTTCAAACCCGAACAGCTTGTCATACTCTTCCTGGCGGGCCGACAGAATGATAATCGGCACATCCTGGATTTTCTTGATTTCACGGCATGCGGAAAAACCATCCAGTTTTGGCATCATGACATCCAGAATCACACAGTCATAGGCTGTTTTCCGGATCAGATCCAGTGCCTGCATGCCATCCGCCGCTTCATCAACCTGATAGCCGTTGATTTCACCATATTCCTTTACTACTTCTCTGATTTCTTCTTCATCATCTGTAATCAGCAGTCTTGCCATCTTCATCACTCCCTGTGCACGGTCGCAAGCTTATCCGCCTGCACTGCACCGTTGTCGCCCATTTTACCATGAAAACGCACATATATCCCCGGTGCCAGGCTGTCTTTCAGCTGTGCGTAGTCACTTGGCCATACATTGATCGTCACATCGCTCATGCCATCGGAAACAAGCAGACGGCAGTATGCCCGGCCTGATTTGGATGTTTTCGGGATGACACTGACAATCTGGCCAAAGGACTGAACTGTCTGGCCATAGCTGTCCAGAATTGCCGCAATGGAAGGATCATGGATATGCAGATACTTCTTTACTGAGAGAATTTCATCATTGCCTAGCGTAAAGCCAAGCGCTTCCTTTTCTTTCAGAATTCTGTCCCGCCGTGATTCTTTTGTCTGGACCAGTTCCGGCTTTGAGACAAGTCCAAGATTCAGGCTGATGTTATCGCCATTGTTGATCTGAACGATCTGGGCATAGCGCTGGGCAGCTTCCATGCTTGCCAGCAGTGTTGCCCGGTTTGCTTTGAACAGATCCAGGGCACCGGCATTGATCAGATTTTCAATGATATGCCGGTTGATGCGATACAGACCCATGCGGGCTGTAAAGTCAAACAGATCCTGATAAGGGCCGTTCTTTTCTCTTTCATCAAGGATGCTGACAGCACTTCTGCCGACATCTTTGACACAGTTCAGCGGCATGCGCAGACCTTTGCCCTCATCCGTGTATCCTTGCTCTGAACGGTTGATACATGGCGGATAGATTTCAATGCCTTTGCGGCGGCATTCATCAATGTAGAGCGCACTCTTACGGCTGTCTATGACCACACTGTCCAGCAGGCAGCTGTAAAAAGGACGCGGATAGACAGCTTTCAGCCATGCCATCTGGCAGGAAATCACAGCATAGGCAACAGAATGGGACTTGTTAAAGCCATATGCGCCGAATGTTTCAATCGTTGCCCACAACGCCTCTGCCCCTTTCTGGGTATAACCATGATGCAGACATCCCTGCAGAAAATCATTTTTCATCCCGGCCATGGCATGCGCATTCTTTTTGGAGATTGCCTTGCGCAGAAGATCTGCTCTGCCAGGGGTAAAGCCAGCCGCAATCTGGGCTGTCAGCATCGTCTGTTCCTGGTAGAGCATAATGCCATAGGTATCCGCAAGAACCGGTTTCAGCTCCGGAGATGGATACTGGATCTTCTCAGGATGTTTCCGGTTTTCCATGTACTCGTTGATATGTCCCATGGCACCAGGCCGCAGCAAAGCAATGGCAGCGACAATATCCTCAAAGCATTTTGGCTGCATCTGCCGCAACAGCCGCTTCATATCCTGTGATTCAAACTGAAAGACACCGGCGGTATCACCCTTTGCAAACAAAGCATAAATACGGCTGTCTTCCAGTGACATTTTCTTCAGGCTGAAATCCGGATCTGTTTTCTGAATGTGTTTGACAATGTTGTCAATGGTTGTCAGATTGCGCAGAGAAAGCAGGTCCATCTTGATCAGGCCGCGCTCCTGCAGATAGCCCATTTCATACTGGGATGTGTACAGGCCGCTGCCCATATCGATCAGCGGTACTTCCTCGCTCAGCTTTCTGCCTGAAAGAATAACGCCGGCAGGATGAATAGACATATTTCTGGGCAGGCCTTCAATCTTCTTTGCAAGGGCATAGACATCTGCATATTTCTTTTCGGATGTTACAAGCTGGCGGAATCTGGCCTTCTGGTCGTATGCCTGCTGCAGTGTCAAAGAAACAGTGGAAGAAGGAATCTGCCGTATGAGAAAGTCAATGTCGTTCTGACTCATGCGCTGCAGTCTTGCCGTATCGCGCAGGGCTGCCTTGGCACCGAAATTCTGAAATGTGAGAATATTGCCTACATGGTCATGTCCGTACTTTTCAGCTACATAGTCAATGACTTCCTGGCGTCTGGTGTCCATGAAGTCAGTATCAATATCCGGCATGGAAACCCGCTCCGGATTGAGGAAACGCTCGAACAGCAGATGGTATGGGATCGGATCGACCATGGTGATGCCAAGGCAGTATGCTACCAGAGAGCCGGCGGCAGATCCTCTGCCAGGTCCGATCAGAATGCCATGCGTGCGGCCAAACCGGACATAGTCATAGACGATCAGGAAGTAGTCTTCAAAGTGCATGTGTTCAATGACGCCAAGCTCCATCTTGAGACGGTCGGCGTATTCTTTTGTCACATGTCCATGCATGCGTTTATGGAGACCGGCTTTGCACAGCTGCTCAAGGTACGTGCGTGAAGTAAAGCCTGCTGGGACGGGAAACGCAGGCAGACCGGCAGGAGGCAGACGGTAGTCAGCCGTGCACATAGCAGCAATTTCTTCCGTCGCATCCAGATCATCCTGGTCATACAGTGCTTCCATCTGCTGCGGGGAAAGAAAACTTCTGCCCTTCTGCAGGGAAAGACCGGGATCCTGCAGGGTGCCATGGGCGGCAATGGCACATAGTGCCTGGTAGGCATACACATCCTCTTCCTGCAGATAGAAGATCTTATTCAGGGCCACCGTACGGATGCCGCGGCTGCGGCAGATGTTTTTCAGGATGCGGTTGCTGTTGTTCCAGAGGGCAGATTCCTGGTAGGACAAAGCAACATAAAAGGACGGGAAGTCTTCCTGCAGCACACCGAGCATTTCATTGATTTCCCTGCGGTGTTCATTGGCAGACAGCAGAATGTGATCCATCCATCCGCCTTCGCCATAGACAATCAGTGTATTGTGGGCACATGCCTGCTGCAGCTGTGCCAGTGTGCAGGGGCCGTCCTGTGTGCACAGGAGGGAAGAGAGCTGCATCAGGTTCTGATAGCCGATGTTATCACCGCAGATCAAAAGGAACGTAACGGTGGTGCCATGGTAATCGCAGTCTGCCTGCAGGCCGGCGATGGGTTTGATGCCGGCATCTCTGCATGCATGCAGAAAAGCAGCCATGCCGCTCATGACCCGGTGGTCGCTGAGTGCCACAGCTTTGTATCCCATGGATTTTGCCTGGCTGACAAGTTCCCGGATGCGGATGGTGGAATCCAACAGGGAATAGCAGCTCTGCACATGAAGATGGACTGTCATAACTGCAATTATTATATCCCTATTTATGGGTAATTTACTTTCCAGCATGCAAAGACTAAAATATGGGCAGAGGTAAAGCACATGAAAATAGCATATGTGACTGACAGCGGTACGGGACGGACAATCTCGGAGCTGGCTGCAGATGGCATCATCAGTATTCCCCTGCAGATCATGGATGGCTCGACAACCTATCAGGATATGGAGACACTGGACCGCAATGCCTGTCTGGATCTGGTGGAACATGGCCATGTATTAAAGACTTCTCAGCCGAATCCCGGCCTGATTGAAGAGTGCTTCCAGGATCTTAAGAATCAGGGCACGGATCTGATTGTGGCAGTTCCCATCTGCAATGGTCTTTCCGGCACCATTTCTACAATGACAGCCATTGCCCGGGATCTGGATATGCGCATCATCTGTATTGATACGTATGTGACAAGTGAAGTGCAGTATTATCTGATCAAGCGGATCAAGGCAATGTATGAAGAAGGAAAAAGTGATCTGGAGATCAAGCTGGCGGTGGATACAGTGATTGATTCCTGCAATACGCTGATTATGCCGCGTTCTCTGGATGCGCTTGTAAGGGGCGGCCGGCTGACACCAATGGCGGCAGGTTTTGCCAAGCTGCTGAAGATTGTGCCGATTCTGAAGATTAACAAGAGTACTTCCGGACGCATTGACAGTGTTGCCAATGTGCGTACATACCGCAAGGCTGTTGCAAAAGTGATCGAGGATATTCACAAGGACAATCCGGGGGAAGGCTGGAAGATGTTTATTGCCCATGCCGGTGCTGTGGATGCAGCGATGGATCTCTACCACCGCTTTGTGGAAGAGTTCCCTGGCGTTGATATTCAGGTGACCGAGCTTGTCAATCCGGTGGCGGCCCATACAGGTGCTGATTGTATCTGCATTCAGTATTTCAAGACAGTGTAAAGACTGTCTTTTTTCGTCTTGGTCTCCTTCTTTTCTCTTAAGGTATATGCCATTTTGCCTTGCAGTAAAAAAATCATGATAGAATAGAGCGGTCAAAGAAGAGGTTATTGGATATGTTGACAAGAAACAGGAAGAAAAGAAACATGGCAGCCGGACCGGATGACATGATGGATACACCGGGTTCTGCCAGTAAGCGCAAATATATGCGGCGGCAGAAACGGATGCGGGTATGGACCGCTGTATTCTGTGTGATTCTTGCCATCTACGTGGCGATCGGCGTCACGGGTGCTGCTGTTGTGCAGTATATGACCCGCGATATGCCAACGCTGGATATCAATGACTTTGTCGGCGATGAAAGCAGCCGTGTCTATGATGCCAATGGCAATCTGCTCATTGAGCTTGGCACCTATTTCCGTGAAAATGTCAGCTATGACAAGATGCCGGAATCTCTGGTGGATGCGTTCCTTTCTATTGAAGACTCCCGCTTCTTTGAGCACAATGGCTTCGATATCCCGCGTTTTACTTCCAGTGCCATTCACAATGTGCTTTCTGGTGATCTGACTGGTCAGGGTGGTTCCACCTTTACCATGCAGCTGGTGAAGAACAGCTACTTCTCCGTAGATAACGGCGATGCCAGCACAAGCTATTCAGCCGGCAAAGGCATCAAGTACAAGATTCAGCAGATCATGCTGTCACTGCAGCTGGAACAGAAGCTTGATAAGAAAACAATCTTCGAACTGTATGTCAACCGTCTGAACTTCGGCAATAATATCCGCGGCTGTGAGATGGCAGCGCGCTATTACTTCGGTAAGGATGTCTGGCAGCTGAATCTTTCGGAGTCTGCCCTGCTGGCTGGCATTGTCAACCTGCCAAACTATTACAATCCGTATGCCCATCTGGATTATGCAACACAGCGGCGTGACCAGGTGCTGTACATGATGCTGTACCATGGCTATATCACCGAAGAAGAATACAAGCTGGCAACGTCCATCAAAGTGGAGGATGAGCTGGTTGGTGAATATGCCGATATCAAGGAATCCAACACGAAGTATCAGGAATACATCGATGTTGCCCTGGAGGAAGCCGTGCAAATGACAGGCTATGATCCGGTATCCAAGGGCATGGACATCTATACGGCCATGAATCCGGATATTCAGGATAAGATTATTGACATTGAAGCAGGCAATTCGATTTCATATGCGGATGATCTGATGCAGACGGCAATCATGACGATTGATCATACGTCTGGTGAGATTGTGGGCATTGGCGGCGGCCGCAACTATACAGCCAGCGGCGGAACCCGCCTGCTCAACCGGGCAACGGATATGTACAAGCAGCCTGGCTCCACAGCCAAGCCGGTCATCCCTTATGCGCTGGCCTTTGAATATCTTGGCTTCTCTCTGGATGAAGATGTCATTGATATGAAGTATTCCTATCCGAATGAAAACAGAATCATTTCGGACTATGACGGCAAATACCGCGGTGTGATTTCCATCAAGGATGCCCTGGCAGATTCCCGTAACATTCCGGCAATCATGACGCTTGGCCTTGTCACTGACAAGATCGGCAAGGAACAGGTCATCTCCTATATGCAGGCAATCGGCTATGACAGTATGACAACAGATAATTATCATCTGTCTATTGCCATTGGTGCCAACGACTTTACGGCAACAGTGGAACAGATGTGCGGTGCCCATGCGATGCTGATGAATCTTGGTGTCTATAACAAGCCGCATACGATCACCCGTATTGTAATGACCAACAATGATACGTATTATCCGGAAGGACAGAATCAGCGTGTATTATCGAGCGGCAGTGCCTATCTTGTAACCCAGCTGCTGGCAAACGACGTCACCCAGACCAAGTATGGTACGTATATGTCTATCCTCAAGCGCAGCTGGCCGGTATATGCAAAGACCGGCACAACCGACTGGGATTCTTCTGGTGCACAGTATGGTATTCCAAGCGGTGTTGCCAAGGATGAATGGATGATTGCCTCCAATGGCAAATACACCAATGCGGTATGGATGGGCTATGATCAGGCTGTGGCTGGTGAAAATACTTACCTTGCCCAGTGGAAGCTGGCTTTGAATATTCCTGGCAACATCAACAGTCAGCTGATTGATCTGGAAGCTTCGATTACCGATGATGCCATGTCGGCAGTACAGAAGCCAGATGATCTGACGGAAGTTTCCTATGTCAAGGATACCTGGCCGCATGTGAATGTTGGCAAGACAAGCGGTACAACCGTGAAGTCCATCGTATCCAATACCGGTCTTGCCAATACACCGCAGGTTGACAGTATGAGTGATTCCTACCGCATCACTGCCAAGGGATACATCAAAGGATCCAGCAGTACAGCAACTGCGGAACCAACGGCTACCCCTTCCACTGAGACAGAGGAAACGACGGATACGAGCAATTCGCAGACGACAAACAATCAGAATCAGACAAACAGTCAGACAAACAATAATGCCAATGCCAATAACGGCAATGCGGCGGATAACAGCAATGCCGGCAATACCACCGACAATAACACCAGCAATAACAATGGCGGCAACAGCACCGATAATTCCGGCGGTGATAATACCGGCGGCAATACAGGTGACAATACCAATCCAGGCAATAGCGGAAATGCAGGCGGCAATACAAATGACAATTCCGGTCAGGATGCCAATGCCGGCAGCGGTCAGTAATCTGATTGATCATGGAAGCAGAGAAATCTGCTTCTTTTTGTTTGCAAAAAAAATGGAAGACGTATCATCTTCCACTTTTCATCTTATCTTTGTTCTTCGGATTTGAGATCTCTGTGCATCAATGCGGTGATCTCCTGATCCGGGATGCCGTGCTCATACAGGACATGATAAACGGCAGCTGTGATGGGCATATCAATGTGTCTGCTTTTTGCCTCTTCATAGACAATGCGGCAGGCAGACAGGCCTTCCACTGTTTTGGTATTGGTCTTCATGAAGTGATCGGCACTGTTTTCTGTGCCGATCTGATAGCCTGCCATGAAGTTGCGGGAAAGTCTTGAGGTACAGGTAACAATCAGATCTCCTACCCCATCCAGACCAAGGAAAGTTTCCGGATGAGCGCCAAAGGCAACACCATAGCGTTCCATTTCTGCCAGACCTCTTGTCATCAGGGCTGCCCTTGCATTGTCGCCCTGCCCGATGCCTTCCAGAATACCAGAGGCAATAGCCATGATGTTCTTCAAGGCAGCACCAATTTCGGTGCCAATGACATCTGTATTGCGGTATACCCGGAAATAATCATTGGAGAAAAGCTGTTGAATCTTTCTGGCTGCTTCTTCATCTTCGCTGACTGCATTAATGGCTGTCAGCTTACGCTGAATCACTTCCTCAGCATGACTTGGCCCAATCAGAGATACGATGGCCGTTGTATACTGTGCAGGCATGATGCGGCGGATAAAGACGCTCATGCGCTCATGGGTAACCGGATGGAATCCCTTGGCAACATTGATGATGATCACCGGATGATCCAGGCATGCAATGGCCTGGTTCAATACGGCTTCAATGGCACCGGTCGGCACTGCGGCAACCAGAAGGTCTGCCTGCTGGATGCAGTGCATATCTGTACTGGCCTTCAGATGTTCATTGAGAAGATCCGGAAAGGCTTTGGTATTGTGATGATTTTCATTGATATCATGCACTTCCGCAGGATTTCTGCCCCACAGGACAGTTTCATTGCCATTGTCTGCCAGTACCTGAGCCAGAGCAGTACCCCAGCTGCCTGTACCAAGCACTGCGGCTTTCATTCACTGACCTTCTTTCTGGCAATGATCCGGATCGGTGTCCCTTCCAGATCAAAGGCCTGGCGCAGCGCATTCTCCAGGAATCTCTGGTATGTAAAGTGCATGAGTTTAGGATCGTTGCAGCTGAGCACAAAGGTTGGCGGTGCCGCAGCGACCTGGGTGGCATAGTAGATACGGAAACGCTTGCCATTGCGGGCCGGAGCCGGATTGGTTACCTGGGTATCGGCAATGACCTGATTGAGGACATTGGTGGCAATACGCCGGTTGGCATTTTCATAGACGTGATCCACAATCGGAATGATCTGGTTTGTGCGCTGACCGGTCTTTGCAGAGACAAAGATGATCGGTGCATAGGACAGATAGACAAATTCCTTGCGTACTTTATCCGTGAAGGCTTTCATGGATTTATCATCTTTTTCGACGGCATCCCACTTATTGACGACGATAATGACCGGCTTGCCGGCTTCACTGGCATAGCCTGCCACGTGTTTATCCTGTTCACGGATGCCTGCTTCCCCATCGATGAGAAACAGTGCAACATCACAGTTTTCAATGGCTTTCATCGCACGCATGACACTGTATTTCTCAACGGATTCCCAGACCTTGCCGCGTTTGCGGATACCGGCTGTATCCACAATCACATATGGTTTGCCATCAAAGACAAACGGGGTGTCAACGGCATCACGGGTTGTGCCCTGTACATTGGAAACAATGGAGCGTTCCTGATGCAGCAGACGGTTAACCAGGGATGATTTGCCGACATTCGGCTGTCCGATGACGGCAATCCGGATGCCAGGCAGATCTTCCTTTTCCTTCTCAGGAGGCATCTTGGCCATGCAGGCATCCAGCAGATCACCGATGCCAATACCATGCACACCGGATACAGCAATTGGATCACCAAGGCCGAGTTCATAGAATTCATAGATATTGAGCAGGCGGGATTCATCATCGATCTGGTTGACAGCCAGTACAACCGGCTTGTGGCTGCGCTGCAGGATACCGGCAATATAGCGGTCATCATCGGTAATGCCATGCTTGCCATCCGTGACCATTATGATCACATCTGCTTCTTCAATGGCAATCTGCACCTGGGCACGGATTTCCGTCTGATACGGCTGGTCTTCCATCTGGATGCCGCCGGTATCAATCAGCTGGAAATGATGGCCGGTCCAGTCACCTGTGGCATAGATTCTGTCTCTGGTAACACCAGGAAAATCCTCCACAATGGATACTCTGGTGCCGGCAATCCTATTGAAGATGGTTGACTTACCGACATTCGGCCTTCCGACAATTGCAATGACACCGCTCATGCCTGCTTCTCCTTTGCAAAATATGCTTCCACAAGGCGGTATACCGCATCTGCACTTTCATCAAAGGACAGATCAGATGTGTCAATCTCAACAGCATCTGCTGCTTTAACAAGCGGTGATTCTTTGCGGGTCATATCCTGTTTGTCACGCTCTGCGATTTCAGAAGCAATCTGCTCCACGCTTTCTACCTGCAGTCCCTTTTCCTTATCCTGCAGATAGCGCCGGCGTGCTCTGGCCAGCGGACTTGCAGTCAGAAATACTTTGACTTCGGCATCTGGCAGCACCACAGTGCCAATATCTCTGCCATCCATGATGAAGCCTTTGGCTGCGGCCATTGCCTGCTGGCGTTTGACCAGATCCTGGCGGACTCGTTTCAGCTTGGAGATCCGGCTGGCAGCCAGAGAGATTTCCTCATGGCGGATTTCTTCACTGACATCCTTACCATCCAGGAATACCCTTCCTTCCGGTGTCAGAACAATCTCGGTATGGGCAAGCATATCTGCGATCTGGGTTTCATCATCCAGATCGAGGTGCTGCTGCAGGGCTTTGCAGGCAGTGCAGCGGTACATTGCACCTGTATCCAGATGGACATAGTGCAGTTTTGCAGCAAGTGTATTGGCAATGGTACTCTTGCCGGCGGCACTGGGACCATCGATGGCAATATTGATTTTTTCCATGTTTATGCTCCTTTCCTGCTCAGGAAGATCCAATAGATCACAATGAGCAGCACAATGATCAAAGCAATGATCAAAACCACCAGTACAATATTGAGAATCTGGTTGGTATGGCGCATCTTGTCAGAGACTTCAGACAGGTTGTCTTCATAGTCATCCAGCTGGGCGCGCATCTGGGTTGTTTCATTCAGCAGCTGCTGGCGGGTTGTGCGTTCCAGTTCCATGCGGCGGTTGAACTCACCGGTACTCATGACATGATGACCATCCTGATCAAGATCCGGCACTTCATCCGTATTCACCTGTTCCTGCTGCTGATAGGACGCTGCTTTGGTACGGGCAGGCTGTTTTGGGGATGGTGTATCATCATCCACGAGTCCTCTGACCGTGGAGGCAATATCACGGGCATTATCTGGCGCACTCGGTGTATCATCATCCTCAGCGCGGTAAGCATTCGGCGTCACATTCTGATTAATGAATGGCACCTGTGTTGTTCTTCTGGCATTCCGTGAAGTCTCACGCTCCCGGTAAGGACGGTCCGGGGCAGGTTCCGGCTGTTCTTTCTTCAGACGGTCCAGAATATTGACTTCTGTATTTTCTGATACCGCATTGCCCTGGGCAATGTTATACTGCTTGACCTCATTGATATAGCGGTCCAGGTAGTCATTGGCAAAGGCAGGCTCTTCATCCTGGGCATCATCATGCTCAAAATTCAAGCTATCCTGCGGATCCGGCTGTCTCTGCACACTGCTTTCATCTGCCCTTGGACTCTGGTAGGCAGCTCTTCTGACATGAATCGGATCATGGTCATTGGCTGTATCCGGCACATCCGAAGGCGGGGCAAAATTATTGCTGTCAATCTGGTTCAGGCGGTCCTGAAAACGATGAAGATCCTTTGTTGCAATATCCTGTCCCACATCATTCTGCAGACTTTCCCGCAGATCTTTATATTTTTCTGTCCGTGATAATTTTGCCATATACTTTCTCCACAAATTACACCGCTAACCATTATAGCATAGACCCCTGCCGTGATTGCGGCATGATCAGACCGGATCTGCCTGACTTTCCCATAAAAAAAGCGGTCTTTGAAATAGACCGCAGTTTCTTGTACGTGAAGTTTTCTCAACGGTGCAGCAATGGTGAAACATGCTTGTAGAGCACACCGGTAATCACACTGATCACAGCACCCTTGAGCAGGTTGAACGGTACGACACTGAAGATGATCAGTGTGCCAAGGCTGTTGATGGCAGGATTGACGGCAGCTCCCATCTGCAGGATGGCATCCAGCGGGAAGTTGGCAAGTGTAACATAAGCAGGGATCAGAACAAGATAGTTCAGAACAGCACCGGCAATGGCCATGCATACTGTGCCAACAATCATACCAATAATAGCTGTCTTCTTTGTCTTGTGGCGCTTGTAAATGATGGCAGCAGGCACGCAGAGAGAAACACCAATCAGGAAGTTGGCAAGCTCACCGACACCCATGGTGATGGTACCGTTAAACAGCAGATTCAGCACAATCTTCAGTGCTTCAATCAAGACACCTGCCATCGGTCCCATCGCAAAAGCACCCAGCAGAACGGCAATCTCAGAAAAATCAAACTTGTAGAAAGATGGGGCAAATGGCAGCGGGAATTCAAACAGCATGAGAATCGTTGCAATGGCACCAAGAATGGCAATCTTTGCAATGTTCTTTGTGGTCAGAACAGACCGTGCAGAAGTTTTTTCAGTGATACTTGTTTTGGATACAGACATGGTTTTCCTCCTCTTCCCCATTAAAAAACGGGGGTCTTTCAGATAAAAACCTCCGGGTATACCTATAAAAGATGTTTCACTCTTTCATCCAGACTTTACTGTCGCCATCGGAATTGCACCGATTCGGTTCCTGCCTCAGCAGGAAGTCGCGGGGTTTACCGCCGGTCAGGAATTTCACCCTGCCCTGAGTTTTATCGATTACAGTATAACATGATATAGGATGAATGCAACAGATGTATCTCAGGCGTAGATTTCCAGCAGCAGCTCAATCAGAGAATGCTCTGCTGCGCCAAACCATTTGTAAATCATATACAGGGCAATCATCATGCATACAGTCGTCACAATAGATTGTGCCTCCACCCTTGCACTTGTGCTTTCGGCAATGACATGGTTCTTGAGGAAAATGCCATACAGAACAACACCGATCATGATGATGATGCCGACTTCCGGATTCTTCAAAGAAATCAGGCCAGCCACGAAAAAGGCAAAAGTTTCTGACAGCCAGCCCATCGTCCCAATCGCAAAGATCCGTGTCACCGTAATCTTTTCATGACGGAAAATGGACACGAATACATTCAGCAGATAGCCAACGCTTTCCGCAAGCACAAAGATGACCAGCAGCCGGAAGGCAATCTCGGCAGTATGCGTAAAGTTCAGCCGCAGATAGCTGAAATTCTGTGTATCCACAATTTTCTTGAAGCCAATGGCAAGGAAAGCAGAGGCAATCAGCCACTTGATGATCATCCGGCCAAGGCTGGCAAGAAACGGCGATGGGATCTCTTCATAGGCTTCATTCTCCATGCAGGCATATGGATGCAGAAGCAGCTCTGAGAAGGAATATTTATGTCTTCTGACAATCGCACTCACCTCGGCATCACGCGACTGTTCAATCCTGGCATGGCGCGCAGCCATTTTTTCCCGGAATGACAGTTTTTCTTTCTTTTCAGGTTTTGTATGAGCTGTCAGAATATCAAAGTCTTCCGGTCTGTTTGAAGCCTGCGGCTGCTGTACATCAGCCGCAGATTCCTGTTCCTTCACATGCAGCGTATCTTTGACAAGCACAGAAACCGTATTTCTTGTTGGGGCATGGTAAGGAATATGTCTGGCAGCAGGGGCGTGGTGAAAGCGGTCAGAAGGCAGTGCAGTTCTTTTGTGATAGTAGCGAAGAGATGGTTTCACGGTAGTCTCCTTTGTATCAAAAATGTGCTGTGAAAGCACATTTCTGTTTTTATGCTGTTCAAATGTCTATCAGGCACACAGCCTGATGGATGAATCACCTTAATTTTATTTGAATGGCATAGCCTGTCAACCGCAAACCCGAATCTTAATCAACCATCTGTCTGCGCCTCTGCATCCAGCCTGACAGCATGAAAATCAAATACTTTTCCACTCTGTTCATCATACACAACTGTCATTGTCTCCCGCACCGGCCAGGTAATTTCCACATAAGCAGTACCGGATGAGATTTCCATCTGGTAGACAGTATTTTCACTGGAAGAAACGGATACAGCTCCCGTACAAAGCGCACATTTCAATGCCTGAATCACTTCCATTTCCGCAATCTGATATTTCTGTGCTGTTTCCAGTGAAAGGATGGCAGCAAAGCGCTGCTGCATCAATGTGGCAAAAGCAGAGATGATTGTGCTTACCAGCAGAAAAACACTCAGAAAATAAACGGATACATTACCCTGCACGGTATGCAAGCGCTGCTTTTTCCAGACTGCTTTCACGCTGGTAGTACACATAGACAGCCTCCTGTTCCTGACTGAAATACATGTTTTCAATCTCGTTAAGAAAGATCTGGGTGCCCGGCTGCAGGATCATGCGGTTATTGCGCAGCACAAGCTGGCAGTCTCTGCCCTGATATTGAAAGGTCAATGTATCACCCTGGCATTCCAGATCATAGGAAAGCATCAGGATGCGCCGCAGCTGCTGCAGGGCAATCTCATCCTGGATACCTTCATCAAATGCAGTCAGATGAGGCAGAATCCAAAGGCATGCCGTTACCACCGGCAGCAGCATCACACTGATCAGGATGGTGATCAGGACATCACTTAAGGCGAAGCCATGGCTTGACATGTTTCCTCACATCCCTTCATCTGCCCCAGTGCATCTTCAAAGTGTTCTGCCATCTGCTGCCGTTTCTGCTGGATCTCCTTTATGCCAGAAGTATGCAGGGTCACAGCACCATACACAACAAGAGACAGCATCGCGGTAATCAATACTGCCATCAGTGCTTCACTTAGCAAAAATCCCTTACGGTGCAACAAGGCGTCCTCCTCCCAGCTCAATAATGATTTTCTTTCCGCCGGGATATACAGTCTGTGCCCTTTTGACGTTTCCTTTCTCATTAAAGAAAATCATGGGGAGATTTCCGGATGGATCCGCATATTCCTGATACTCTGCCAGAGCCATCGCCCTTGCCTGCATCTGCAGATAGCCGCCCGGCCACAGAAAGCGCTGGACAATTTCTTCTTCAGAAATCATGGGAAGACTCATGATTGCAAATACGCCAAGACACAGAATGACAATCATCATCTCCAGCAGTGTAAAGCCATGTTTATTCAATGTGTGCTGTGCCGTCATAGATGGTCAGAGTCTTTTCATTATGATCACAGGTTGTCTGATTTTCACTTAACAGCCCTGCCGAGACAAGATCAGATACGCTGCCGGGATACTGGTCATATTTCATTTTGTATTCCAGAATGGCCGCATCTGCAACCTTCTCAATTGCCCGGCAGCCTTTGTCATTGACAATGCCAAGAGTGGCTTTGATATTAGGTACGGTTAACAGAAACAAAACGGAAATAATGACGATGACAACGGTCATCTCCAGCAATGTAAATCCTTTGTGATTGTTCTTTTTCATGTTCTCCCCTTTCAGATGCCAATCTGCTGCATCATAGCCATTGGCATCAGTAAGATACGGTAGACAAAGATGATGACAAGCCCGATTGCCAGATAGCAGACTGCCTGTACACCATGGGTGAAATGTTCAATCTGGTGCCTGGTGCGCATCAGGCTCATTTCCAGATAGCCGGCCAGAATACCGGATGTATCTTCGGCATAGATGGCAGTCTGGAAAAAGGCTGCCAGGGCATTTTCCAGATAGGGTGAAACAACGGCCCTGCTCAGTGATTCTCCCTGCTGAAACGAATGGTCCAGTTCATTTGCCAGAAAGGCGATCAGAGGTCTCTCCTGCATCTTAGAAAGGATTTCAAGAGACTGTCTGGTGCTGATCTGGCGGCGCACACATTCCTGAAAGAAACGGGTAAATTGTGCCGAGACAAGCTGCACAGGCAGGCTGTTGGGAAAATGAAGGGCCGCAAACTGATAGGCTTTAACAATATTTGCCTTTCTTGTACACAGCCAGACCAGAATGGCACACAGAACAGTCCCGATAGACAAGCCTCTGGCAGACCATGCCATCAGATTTGCCAGCATGGGTACATTGCCCACAGGGACATTGGCTGCCATGACCATATTGAGCATGGTTGGCAGGACTGTTTGTTCAAACAGGAAGATCCCGCCGGCCATGCCTGCCATTAACAGGCACGGATACAGCAGTCCTTTTTCAATGATGGCAAGATGTTCCTTCTCCTGGGTCATGATGGCGATAGCCAGCTGCAGGCTGTCCAGAAACGGAAGATAGCGCAGGAAATCCCGCAGAAAACTCCGATATCCGGCAGGCAGATACTGCCCGAGAAAATCTTCAGCCAGCCTGCCGTTGTCCAGATGGGCACGGATAGCATCAAAGCATGGCCGGTTTGCAGGTGTCTGCAGAATATGCATGGTTTCTTCCAGAGAAAAGCCGCTGTCCATCAATACGGCAATTGCTTTGACATCCTGCTCAGAAAGAGAAATCCGCCGCTGCTGCCATTTTGACAATAATGCCATTGGCGGCCGCAAAGGATGCCTTGGCAGACAGCGGGATGAAGTCTTCACTTGTTTCTTTGTTGGCAAACCAGTAATCCACCTCCTTTCGATCCATGATTTCATAAATGCCCGTCATGCCGTCTCTGCATGGATACAGCCGCTGGTTGGAAATGCCGCCAAGTACATCCTTCAGCTGATAATCCTTGACGCCAAGATCCAATAAACGCAGGATGGCAGATGAACAGCTTGAGGCATGAAGTGAGGTTAATACAAGATGGCCGGTCAAAGCACACCGTACTGCCATGATGGCTGCTTCACTGTCACGGATCTCACCGATCATGATGATATCGGGATCATGGCGCATCAGCTGCTTGATACCCTCGGCATAGGACATGTGCTGTTTGTCATTGATCTGCAGCTGCACATAGGAAGGATTGATGACTTCCACAGGATCTTCCAGGGTATAGATTTTTCTTCCGGAAACACTGTTGAGCAGTGTATACAGTGAGGTTGTCTTGCCGGATCCGGTTGGCCCTGACAGTACAAACAAGCCGGTGCGGTGATTGAGAATGTCATGCAGAAAGGCCTGTGCCTGTCTGTCACGGGTCAGATCATCAATTTTCAGGCCATAGGAATGGTTCAATATGCGCAATACACCGCTGGTCAGCCGATAGCTTGTCACCAGGGCAAAGCGCAGTGAGAGCACAGTTCCATCTACCTCTTCTTCAAACGATCCAGTCTGGGGCACGGAAATCCGGGATAGATCAAGATTGGCCCGGTACATTACATAATGAAACAGGCGCAGATCCTCTTCCTGTGGTTGCAGCTGTTCCATTCTGCCATGCACGCGCATTTCAATTGCCACTTCTTCCTTCTGGCTCAGCAGAGAAAAATGAATATCTGTCACCTGATAGGCAAGGGCAATTCTCAATAGGTCCTGCAGTCTTTCTTCCATGTCTGCCTCCCTTCCCCTCTCTATGCCCCTGCAGACAGCAAGTTCCCTGAAGAAAATAAAAAAACATCAGTTTCATTTCATAAACTGATGTCAGAAAACTTCAGAAATATTCACGCAGGCAGTCACCTGCCATGAACGGGTTGGTATCTGCTTCCTGGCCGATGGTTGTTGCAGGGCCATGGCCCGGATAGACTTTCAGATCTCTTGGCAGCTGTTTCAGAAAGCGCAGCGAAGCTGACATGTCTTCCTGGCTGCCTCCAAACAGATCTGTGCGCCCGCAGCTGCCGGCAAACAGCGTATCGCCGCTGAACAGGACATTGCGGTATTGAATACAGCAGCTGCCCTGGGTATGGCCTGGTGTATGGTAGACGGTAAGATGAAACGTTCCGGCATCCATATCCTTCTGTAACGGCAGAATCCTGCTGTATACCGGTGCACAATAGCCTGCCCTGGAAGAAGGATCCACAAGTGGAAGATCCCGCTGGTCCATGTATACCGGACAGTGATAAATATCCACAAGATCATCCACAGCACCGGTATGATCTTCATGGCCATGGGTCAGCACAATGGCATCCACGGTTTCATCTTCACCAATTTCAGCCTGAATCCTTCTGGCATAGGCACCCGGATCAATCAGCAGCACGTGGCCATGGTCATGCAGGACATAGCTGTTTTCCCCATACAGCCCGATTGGAAGTGTTGTGATCTTCATACGTCACCTAATAAAAATAACCTGATACCAGGTTATCTTATTTCTTCTCCTTGTGCAGAGTCATCTTATTGCAGCGCGGGCAGTATTTTTTGATTTCCATCTTTTCTGTATGCTTACGCTTGTTTCTGGTTCCGATATAATTCTCTTCCCCACAGACTGAGCACTTGAAAGTAATGTTCTCTCTTGCCATGGTTACCTCCTGATGTCTATTTGCGTTGGTATTATACCAGAATCATCATTCTTTTCCAACAATTTATGTAATAATGGGAGATGGAGGAACCTTATGAAAAGAACAGAAACCAGAAAAATCATGGTTGGCAATGTGCAGGTGGGCGGTCAGAACCGCTGCATCCTGCAGTCAATGACAAACGTGCCTGCCAAGAATATTAAGGCAACCATTGCCCAGATCAATGAGCTGGAAGAGCATGGCTGTGAAATTATCCGGATTGCCGTTCTGGATGAAGAGGATGCAAAGGCTATTCCTGCAATACGCAAAGGCATTCATATTCCCCTGGTAGCTGATATTCATTTCAATTATCTGCTTGCTTTGGCAGCACTGGATGGCGGTGTGGATGCGATCCGCATCAATCCCGGCAATATCGGTTCTCGGGAACATACCGAAGCCGTGGTCAGAAAATGCAAGGAAAAGCATGTGCCGATCCGCATCGGCATCAATGGCGGCTCTCTGGAGAAACAGTATCTGGAAAAATATGGGCTGTCAGCCGAGGCAATGATCGCCTCTGCTGACCGTCATGTCAAAATCCTGGAAGATATGGACTTCCACGATATCTGTTTGTCCTTCAAGTCAAGCAATGTTGAGCTGACCATCGCTGCCTATGAACTTGCAGCGAAGCATTATCCTTATCCGCTGCACCTCGGCGTCACCGAAGCCGGCGGCTTTACGGAAAGTGCTGTAAAATCCTCAGCTGCCCTTGGCACCCTGCTGCATGAAGGAATTGGTGATACCATCCGTGTCTCTGTTTCAGCCCCGCCAAAGGATGAGCTGATCATTGGCAAGCAGCTGCTGAAATGCTTTGGCCTGATCAAGAATGTACCGGATCTGATTGCCTGCCCTACCTGCGGCAGAATTCAGTATGATATGCTGCCGCTGGTAAAGGAAATGGAAGATTATCTCAGCACCGTCCATGAGGATATCACCGTTGCCATCATGGGATGCCCGGTCAATGGCATCCAGGAAGCAGGACGTGCTGATATTGGCATCGCCGGATCGTACAATTCCGGTATTCTCTTCCGCAATGGTGAAATCATCAGAACCGTACCGCAGGACAAGATCAAAGAGGCACTGATTGAGGAAATCCAGCGCTTCATTGCTGAAAAGAAACAGAAGAATCAATAACAATCTGTAACAAGCAGAGTATTTGAAGAGGCGTCATGACGCCTTTTCTTTTGGCTTTGGGATTATTCATTCTCTTTCTTCAGTGGCTCATATACGCCGCTGCGCAGCATGGCAATCTCCTGTTTATACGGAGGTTTCTTGTCAATGTAAGGTGTTTCCAGAATCTTGGCAATATGTTCTGTCCGCTTGTTTTCTGCCACTTTGTGCAGTGTCTCAAAGCCGATCTCTCCCATGCCGATATTGGCATGCCGGTCTTTTCTGGCTCCCTGTACGTTCTTGGAATCATTGAGATGAATGACATGCAGTTTATCAAGGCCGATCACATGGTCAAAGGCATCCAGAACATCATCAAAGTTTCTGACATCATAGCCGGCATCCCAGATATGGCATGTATCCAGACAGATGCCAAAATGTTCAGGATGAGACAGTTTTGACAGGATTTTAGCCAGCTGTTCAAACCGGAATCCGACTTCACTTCCCTTGCCGGCCATTGTCTCAAGACATACCGTCACATTGTCTGGATAATATTCAATCGCATCCAGCTGCTGAACAATTGTGGCAATGCCTGTTTCCAGATCTGTGGTTGTATAGGATCCCGGATGCAGGACAAGATACTTTGCACCGATTGCATCGGTGCGTTCCAGCTCCAGCTGCAGAAACTGCCTAGCAAGCTCCGCTACTTCCGGCTTGATACTGTTGGCAGGATTGATGATATACGGTGCATGCACAATCAGCCTTTCCATTGGCAGATGGTGTTCTTTCATCAGTGCCTGTGCCTGAGCGATATGAAGCGTATCAGCATCTTTGCGCACGGTATTCTGCGGTGCGCCGGTATAGACCATCATCGCATCGCATCCATAGCTCAATCCTTCTTTGACACTGCCTTCCAGATACAGCGGTGCCTTCATCTGCACATGACATCCCAGAATCATGCTTTCTCCTTATTTTTGGCAATCTGCCGTTCTTTATACATTGCCTTCTTTTCCTCACGGATCTTTGCCCGGATCAGATCTCTCTTCTGATGACGGTGAATCATCTCAATTTTCTTTGCCCGCTTCTTCTTATAGCCAGGCTTTACCTTCTGGCTCTTGCGGGTATAGATCATGGCAATCTTCTTTTCCAGCTCATCATCTAGCTTCATGCGGCGCTGTCCATAGGGATGCAGCTGCTGCCAGCTGTCATTGTGCCAGCGCATATGTGCAAAATGGATGCCCATCTTCATCAGAGAACGGATCGCCGCATCATCACTTTCATGATACAGCGTATAGCATGTGCCGCTGCTGCCAGCACGTCCGGTTCTGCCGGCTCTGTGCACATAGTATTCCAGATCCTGCGGCAGGCCGCAGGAAATGACATGGCTGACCATGTCAATGTCAATGCCTCTGGCCGCCAGATCTGTGCAGACAACATACTTATGCACGCCAAGTTCCAGACTCTTCATGGCCTGTTTGCGCTTGCGGCTGGTCATATCGCCATGCAGCTCGCCGACATCCACACCTGCATTGCGCAGGCTCTCTGCCACTTCCGCTGCCTCCTGTCTTGTATTGCAGAAAATCAGGCAGACATATGGCTGAAAGCCTGGCAGCATATTCAGGATTGTCTCGGCATAAGTATGATGATAGCAGGGCACCAGAACGTGCTTGACATTCGGGTTATAGCGCACATGATCGCCGATCTCGATGGTCAGCGGATGATGCATATACTTGCGGATAAACGGCTTGAGCTGATCCGGCATCGTTGCTGAAAAAGCCAGCATCTGCAGATGTTCTCCCATTCTGCCGGCAAAGGCATCCACATCATCCAGGAAGCCATATTCCAGCGTCATGTCAGCTTCATCCACAATCAGAATGCCCGCCTGGTCCAGGCGCAGATTTCCGCCATTGAGAAACAGGTCACGGATTCTGCCAGGGGTGCCAATGACAATATGGGGCTGCTCCTTTGCCAGCATCGCCTCATCTTTGGAGCGCTCACGGCCGCCGATCAGCAGCTTGATGCGCAAAGACGGCTCTACTTCACTCATGACCTTTGCCTTGTCAAAGATCTGGGCAGCCAGTTCACGGGTGGGCGCTGTGATCACTGCCTGAGGATGGTCAATGGAGGGATCGACCATCTCCATCAGCGGAATGAGATAGGCATGGGTCTTGCCGGTGCCGGTTTTTGACAGACCGATGACATCTTTTCCCCGCAGCATATTGCCGATGACTTCTGCCTGGATCGGCGTAGGCTCTGTGAAGCCGTTGCGCCGGATAAATTCTTTTGTTTTTTCCTTCAGGTTATATTCCTCAAATTTTTTCATATTCTCACCTATAATTGCATATGGAATTATAACGAAAAAGGTAGGAATGTCGAATGGAAATCATCAGTGTTGTCCCGCGTGGCTACTGCCAGGGGGTTGTCAGGGCAATCATGCTGGCAAAAGAAACCGTCAAAAAGTATCCTGATCAGAAAGTCACCATGCTTGGCATGATCGTACATAATCAGTATGTTGTGGATGCCTGCCGCAAAGCAGGAATTCAGTTTATCGAGGATCCGCTGAAGACACGGGAGCAGCTGCTGGATGAGATTGATGAAGGCGTCGTGATCTTCACGGCCCATGGCATCAGTGATGCTGTACGTGATAAAGCTGAAAAGAAAGGCCTGATCTGTGTGGATGCGACCTGCCCGGATGTAAAGAAGACCCATACCCTTGTCAAAGAACATGTCAGAAATGGTGATGTGATCTACATTGGCAAAAAGCATCATCCTGAGGCCGAGGGAACGGTATCGCTGTCACCGCGCATTCATCTTGTCACCAGCTGTGAGGATGTTGCCTCACTGCCTGATCTGCACAATGTACTGATTACCAACCAGACAACACTTTCTCTGCTGGATGCACAGAAGATCATCGCGGCATGCAAAAAGCGCTTTCCGGATGCTGTTGTTGCAGAGGAAATCTGCAATGCCACCCGTATCCGCCAGGAGGCTGTCATGGCGCTGAAAGATGTCGATCTGCTCATTGTAGTTGGTGATCCCCGTTCCAACAATTCCCGCATGCTGGCAGAAACAGGAAAGAAAGCTGGAATTGGGGATGCCCTGCTGCTTTCCAGTGCCCAGGAATTGAAGGAATCAATGATCCAGAATAAAAAGCGCATTGCGGTGACAAGCGGTTCCTCCACCCCCAATGCACTTACAAAACAGGTGATTGACTGTCTGAAAGCATATGCCGATACCGGCATTCTGCCCCATGTCAGTCCTGATCCTGAAGTCCTTTGATCTCTTCTTCTGTTAACGGACGGTACTGTCCTTCTTTCAGATCCGGATCCAGCACAAGATTTTTCATCCGGATTCTCTGCAGATACAGCACTTCATTATCCAAAGCAAGAAAGATCCGTTTTACTTCATGGAACTTTCCTTCCTGCAGAATGATATGTCCGCTTGTTTCATCGATCGGATGATAGATGGCAGGCAGAAAGAGATCTTCTCCTTCTTTGATGCCAGCTTTCATCGTTTCAATATCCTGTTGACTGACAGGATTTTTTACTTTGACAAAGTATTCTTTTTCCACGTGATGCTTTGGTGACAGCAGCTGATGGCCAAGCGGTCCATCATTTGTTAACAGCAGCAGCCCGGCCGTATCCTTATCCAGCCTGCCAACCGGATACACACCACGTACCTGCTGGTCAATCAGGTCCATGACCACCGGTTCACTGCCTTCGGTTGCGGTAATATAGCCAGCGGGTTTATTGAGCATCCAGTACACATATTTCTGATATACAACCGGATTGCCATCCAGCAGGATTTCACTGTCTTCTGCAATCTTTGTATCAGGATTACGGATGATCACACCATTGACCTGTACAAGTCCTGCCTTGATCATCTGTTTCACCTGACTGCGGGTGCCTTCTCCCATCGAGGCAAGTGCCTTATCAAGCCGGATCATTGCCGCTTCCTTCTTTTCGGAAACAGGCGCAGAACATCACCTGTCATATAATAGGCTGCTGCCCCCGCTGCCAGCATCAGGACAAACTGCTTGAGAATCCCGGTGTCAGCTGACCCAGCGTCAATGCCTGCCAGTGACAGCAGGTACATGGCACCATGCAGTGAAAGACAGCCTGCCAATGATTTTAACAATACAATGCCGGTATTGCGGTATTCAACCAGTGCTCTGGTGCGGATTCTGGCCAGAGAGAGAAAGACCAGAATGGCAAAGTACAGAATAGAAGAAAGCAGAATGCCTTTCATGCCCCACTTCTTCACCATGGGAAACAACAGTGCGTCCTTGATGATGAACGCAGTCAGCTGATAAGCGCCAAGCTGTTTCTGCAGCTGCAGTGCAGACAGCAGATGCATGCAGAGAATACCCATGCCAAACAAGATGGCAAAAGGCCCGCTCCATCTGAAAATCGAAGCCGCATATGCTGAATAAATGGATGGAAACAGTGCTTTGACAATGGCATCACTGTGCAGCAAAGCAAATGTGCCCAGCGGCATTGCGACAATCAGGAAAGACGCAAAGGCACGGTTGACATGCTGTTCAATGCGGTCACCGTCACCATTTTCAAAGGCTTCTTCAATCTGCGGCAGGCGTGTAAAGCAGTCATAGCATGATAGCAGCATCGGCAGTGCACACAGGACATATCCCTGCACAAAGATGATGCCCTGGGCTGCTTTGATATCAGCCGTGCTGATGCCATAATGAACCCCCACATAGCCTGATACAAACAGGTCAAACAGAATCCAGAGACTGCTGAGGATGACCTGGCTTAAATATGGCCGGCTGGCATGCAGAATCTGTTTCTGGATTCTGCTTTCATCCACAGGATTTGTGCGCATGCCTAGACCATTTGATCTGCGTATGTAATAGGCAAGCACGATTGCCGAAGCTAGTACACCGGCAAGGGCGTACATCATGATGGCATAGGAAGATGGCTTCTGCAGCTTTTTCACACACAGCCAGGCAAGTAAGATGGCACCTATTAGCCGCAGCCCCTGCTCCGCCAGTACCCCCCGCATATAGTCATTGTGGCGCTTCATGCCCTGATCTACACTGCGGAATCCTGCCAGCATGCCTTCACTGACAGCAAACAGAGCAAAGCAGCGCAGTACGGCAGTCATCGCAGAAATATCACTGCTGGCTGCTCCGCTACCTAAGATCCAGGTGGAAAGCGGTGTGGCAGCGATCATCAGCACAGATGCCAGAATGGCACCGATGACAAAGCCTGCAATGGCAGTATCATGAAAAACCGCCATGACATTTTTATATTTCTTCCGGCGGCTGTAATGAGAAATAATCATGGCGATGCCAAAAGGCACGCCGGCACAGGCCGCATCAAAGACAATCTGGTACATCACCATCACCGGGGCAAGCAGGGCACTGTCTGCCCCTGCCAGCATTGTGATCGGGATGATGATCACTATTTCAACAAACCTCTCCACCAGGCGGCAGACTGCACCGCCGGCAGAAAAGCCTGGTATTTGTTCCTTACGTTCACTCATTTTCTATGACTCCACATACTGCATTCCATCCAGGTTCACTGTTACCTGATGGTATTCCCGCTGGAGATTCTCTCCGTTTTTATCCTGCCATTCAACAAGCATCTTCAACGATACCTGGTCCGTGTCACTGCTGCCGCTGATGACCATTCCCTTGACAAAGCCATCATCTGCATTCACCTGATCAGGAATCAGGGAGTACGGCCCGTCAAAGATGCCTATACTTGGCATCATGGTGCTGGCATCTGCAAGCTGGGTATCATTGGCCACTGCAATCATGACCACATTGTACATGGCGATTCTCGGTGTATCCAGCACAATGTAATAGCTGTAAGCACCTTCGCTTACCTCTTCCATTTCAGCAGAGAGCGTATAATAGCGGGATGCCCCCGTAAAATGGATCTGGTCCATGACCGCCTGATAATACGTCTGGTAGTTTTTCAGCTTTGTTGAAGAAGCAGTGCTGCCGCATCCTGTCAGCAGAATCGCAGCAGCAAGCATTCCGTTAATCATGCTTTTTCTCATATCGTCCCTGTGATACTTCTTCATTATACCAATAATGATGGCTTCTGTATCTGTTGGAAGCAGATGTGGGAACTCTGCATTTTACAATCAATTCCGCTATAATAGCTCCGTACAAGGAAAGAAGGATCCATATGTATCAGATTGATTTCAAACATCCTGCAGCAAAACTTTACTTCTGCGGCGTCGGCGGTTCCTCCATGAGCGGTCTTGCTGGCATGATGAAACAGATAGGCTTTGATGTCTGGGGCAGCGATATTGCCAGGTCCCCTGCCCTGATTCAGGCAGAAAAGGACGGTGTCCATGTCATCATCGGCCAGAAGGCAGAGAATATCACCAGCGATATTGACTGTGCCATCTTCACAGCCGCCATTGCAAAAACAAATCCGGAATATCAGGCTGTGCTGAAACTCGGCATTCCGCATCTGACCAGAGCTGAGCTGCTTGGCCAGATCATGGCCCAGTTCCCTATGTCCATCGGCATTGCCGGCACCCATGGCAAGACAACGACAACTTCCTTTATTTCAGAGATTCTGCTGCGTGACGGCAAGGATCCTTCCATGCAGATCGGCGGCGTGCTCAACAGTGTGCACACTTCCTACCGGCTTGGCAGATCGGATGAATTTGTTGCCGAGGCATGTGAGTATACCAACAGTTTCCTGTCTTTGAAGCCGCGTATCGGCATCATTACCAACATTGAGGCAGATCATCTTGACTTCTTCAAGGATCTTGCGGATGTGCGCCACAGCTTCCGTCTGTTTGCCGAAAATATTCCTGCCGACGGCTGGCTGATCATCAATACCGAAATTCCTAACCTGGATGAAATCACCAATGGCCTTAAGTGCAAAGTCATCTACTTTGGTGATGATCATGAAAAGGCTGATTATTATGCCACTGACATTACGTACAATGAACTTGCCGAAGCAAGCTATACGCTGGTGCGCCGTCATGGGCAGAGCCAGAAGATTGTGCTGGAAGTACCGGGCAAGCAGTTTATCTGGGATTCTCTGGCGGCTGCGGCTGCCTGTGATCTGTGCGGTGTGAAGCCGGAAAGCATCACCGATGCCCTGCGTGCCTATAAAGGTGCCGGCCGCCGTTTCCAGTTCAAAGGCAAGATCAATGGCTGTCAGATTGTGGATGACTATGCCCACCATCCAACCGAAGTGGCTGTCACACTGGATGCGGCCCGTAAGATTCCTCATCACAGACTGATTGCCTGCTATCAGCCGCATACCTATTCCCGCACCAAGGCACTGATGGATGATATAGCCAAAGCACTGCATGAAGCTGATCTTGTTGTGCTGACGGAGATTTTCCCGGCAAGAGAGACGGATAACCTTGGTATTTCTTCACAAGATCTTGCAAAGAAGGTTGAGGCACTTGGCACACCATGCTATGTCTTCCATACTTTTGAAGAGATTGAAGAATGGGCAAGGAAGAACTGTGGTGAAAATGATCTGTTTGTCACCATGGGCGGCGGCGATGTCTACAAGATTGCAGACAATCTGACAAACTTCCAGTATGAATATCCGCAGGATGAGAAAAAGGCCTGAGAAAATTACAAGCAAAGCATTTAAAAAGCCATATCCACTTCCGTGTGGGTATGGCTTTTGATTTTGGTCAGAATTCCAGAACAAAGTAGTTCTTCTTGCCTTTGCGGATGATGGAGAAAGAACCATCATATGCGCAGTCACGGCACATTGCATAATTTGTGTCTGTGACCTTGTCGCCATTGACCTGAATGGATCCCTGCTGAATCAGGGTTCTGGCGTCACGCTTGGATTTGGAGATGCCGCTGGCAACAAGGGCATCTATCAGCAGCTGGCCGTCCTCAATATGGGCTTTCGGTGCATCCGCCAGTCCTTCACGCAGCTCTGCTGCCGAAAGATCCTTGATGGAGCCATGGAAGAAGGTCTCCGTGATCTTTTCTGCCTTGGCAAGGCCGTCTTTGCCATGGACGATCTCGGTCAATTCCTGGGCCAGGGCTTTCTGGCAGGCACGCTTTTCCGGTTCATTCTTCAGGCTTTCCGCAAGTGCTTCAATTTCTTCCGGTGTGCGCATGGACAGACGCTTGAGGTAATCCACAATATCAGCATCCGGTGTATTCAGCCAGAACTGGTAGAACTCATAGGCATTTGTTTTGGCCGGATCCAGCCAGATATTCTTGCCTTCCGATTTGCCAAACTTGGTGCCATCGCTCTTGGTAATCAACGGTGACGTAATGCCGAATACCTTTTCATCATCACCCAGCACCTTGCGGATCAGTTCAATGCCGCTGGTCAGGTTGCCCCACTGGTCGGAGCCGCCGATCTGCACATCGCAGTGATACAGCTTGTGCAGGTTCAGAAAGTCGATTGCCTGCAGGATCGTGTAGGTGAATTCAGTATAAGACAGACCGCTGTCCAGTCTCTTTTTGATCGTATCCTTCTGCAGCATGTAGGCAACGTTGAACAGTTTGCCATAGTCACGCAGGAAGTCGAGCAGACTCAGGCTGCCCAGCCAGTGATTGTTGTTTTCCATGATGGCGGCATTGTCACCGTCAAAGTCCAGGAACTTAGCCAGCTGGGTGCGGATGCATTCTGCATTGTGCAGCACTTCTTCATGGCTCAGCAGTTTTCTTTCTGTAGTCGGTCTTGGATCACCGATCATGCCGGTGAAGCCGCCGCAAAGGGCAATTGGTGTATGCCCAGCTTTCTGCCATCTGCGCAGCAGCAGGATCTGCTGCAGATGTCCGACATGCAGAGAGTCTGCGGTTGGATCAAAGCCACAGTAAATTGTGGCAGGACTTTCCAGACGCTTAACCAGTCCGTCCATGTCTGTGCAGTCTTTGACAAGACCACGCCATTTCAGTTCTTCAATAAAGTTCATATCGTTCTCCCTCTTCTTATGCAAATAAAAAGGCATCCTCATATCTAAGGACGCCTCTGCGCGGTACCACCTTAGTTCACTTGCGTGCACTCTAGCCGCTAACGCCGGCTTACGTCCGCAATTGCGGAGTGCTCCCGGGATGTAATTCACATCTGTTTCTGCATTCCTTGCACCATCCGGAATGTCTCTGATGTCAGTCTGACAGATGCCAGTAAGCCCGATCAATGCATGCCTACTGTATCACAGCAGGTTTTTGAATTCAATCCTTGGTTGTCTGACGCGGTGTGAACAGATAGCTCAGTTCCATCGCCTTGTCTGATTCATCTCCGCTCTGCAGCATCTTGGTCATAACCCGCATGGAGACTGCACCAAGGTCATAGCTTGGAATGGAAAATGAAGAAATGGCAGGACGCATCATGGCATTGTACTTAGTATCAATGACACAGACAATTTCCATGTCATCCGGTACGGAAATGCCATTTTCACGGGCAGCATTCAGTGCGGCCATTGCCTGCGAATCACGGTTGCCAATGACCAGGTCATACTTGTGGTCCTTGAACCAGTCAGACAGGAAGGCATAGCTTGTGCGGCTCTCCGGCGGAATCTTCAGGAAGTTGTCAAACTTTCTGCCTTTTGCCTCAAAGGCACGCTGGGCACCCTTGACCATCTGCGCACATGTATATGGATTCTTGCGGTCTTCAATGATGGCAATATCTTCCTTACCCTCTTCCAGATATTTGGCAGTGAGCTCATAGATTGCCTTTTCAATATCCACATAGACCGAAGCTACATTTTCACCCTTGACCTTGTTGCCAATGATGACAATCGGAATGTTGTACTTGGACAGCTCTTCCATCTCATCCATCTGCAGCTTAGTGTTATAGACAATGACACCATCCACACGGGACTTGATGATATCTTCAATCACATCATTGATATCCGTGATGCCTGCTGTGATTGTATGCAGCATGATATTGTAATTATAGATTTTGGCAACATCCAGCAGACCATTGATAATCTGGCCGGTATAGGTAAAGGAAGCTTCCGGAATCACCAGGCCAATAACGGTTGTTTTCTGCAGAGCCAGTCCCTGGGCAATGGCATTGGGCTTATAACCCAGTTTATCAATGGCTGCCTGCACACGCTCTTTGGTAGGCTCCTTGACGACATTGGAGCCATTGATGACACGGGAAACCGTGGCAAGGGAAACACCTGCTTCCTTGGCTACATCATAGATTGTGACCCGCTTCATTTGTCATCGCCTTCATTCTTGTGATCAAACAGTCCACGGAGTGCTTCGGCGCCTTTCTGGGCTGCATCCGCACTCTTGCGGCCAAATTCCTGTACCTGCGGATTGTTCATAAAACCTTCTACGGCTTTGGATACATGTTCTTTTGTATCATTCAGTGCTACACTAACTTTGCCTCCAGCATCTTTCAGCTGTGCCTTCTGATCATCGCTCAGCTTTGTATCCAGATAACTCTTTGTACCTTCTGCTGCCTGCTTCATGGCATCAGATGCCTTGGACAGTGCATCTGCAGCAGCATCTTTTGCCCCCTGCACATTCTGCTGTACCTTGGGATCTTTCTTCAGCTCATCCATCTTGTCCTGTGCTGCTTCCACAACCTTACGGGCATTTTCACGAATATAAGCAAGCGTCTTCTTCAGATCTTCCTGCGAATTCTTCTCGGCAGCTGCTTTCTTCGCTTCCTCAATGCTCTTGTTAACTGATTTCACTGTATTATCCCGGATCTCGGCAATCTTCTTCTTTGTTTCGGCAAACTGTGGAATGCTGGCTTCAGATTCCTCATCTTCTTCCTTTTCGTCAGAAGAGATTTCCATGATCTTTTTTTTCAGATCTTCAACTGTCTTTTCGATGTCTTCAATAGGCTCGCGGCTCTCATCCCGCTTTGTGCCATTACCCTTTTCTTCACTCATCGCTCTTCACCTGTTCTGTGCCTTCCTGTTCATTCTCTTCTTTCTTTCTGGCAGCGAAATCTTTTAAATTATTGAGGCTGTCATTTGTGAAATTCGTGACTTTTCCCAATGCCTGTTCAGCTTTGTCCTGCACTTTATCCACGGAATGAGAAAGCTTGACGACAGTATCCAGAGGTGCCTGAATCTTTTCCATACTGAGGTCTGCCTTGTCAATCGTTGACGACAGCTGCTTCAGCCGTTCCGTTCCGGTGTCTACCATCTGCCACAGCTTTTTGATGAAAATGCAGAGAAAGACCAGTGCTACCGCACCAAGGATCGGCAGCAGCTGTGTGCAGACATTCTGCAGGTCCATTAATAATGCGTCCATAAACAATTCCTCTCTTCTTCGTTTGATTATAAAACATTATGAAAAGTTTTACAATGTGAATGATAGCGCTTTACTCCTGCTAAAACAAGGAATTTGTAAAAGTATAGAAAAACCTGCAGACATAAATCTGAACTACTTACCAGCTGCTGTGTTTGTGGGTAGTCTACTTCAAAGTGTGTGGATGGCTTTATCAACACAGTTCGGTAAAGAATCAACTGATATCCAACTCTTATAATGGATTTGTACGGTCCGTTATCTTGAGGAGGATATTTTTTTCATGGATAACAAGAATATGGATCAATTGCTGGCAACGTTATTAAACCTGAAGGAGTCTGAAATCAAAGAGGTTCTTTCAACCACAGATCAGAATGGAAAGCATTGCTTTTATGTTTTTCTTGCCAGAAGTAAGAAAGCCTTCTGTGATCTCTGTGGTTCCTGCACTGATGTTGTGTCAAATGGTTATTACTGCAGAAAAGCGATTGTCAGTGATCAGGCTTTTGATGGCAGTGATGTCTTTCTGAAGGTACCGAGGTATGTATGCAGATCCTGTCATCATTCTTTCAGTGATGACAAGCATATGACTCCCAGAGGAAAGCAGATTTCTTATGATGTCATCATTAAGGTCATGGAAATTTTGAAAAGCCCTCATATGACCTTTAAAGAAGCGGCCAGACTGACTGGCATTTCAGAGTCTTCTGTCGTCAGAATCTTTGATGAACATTGCCATATCCCACGCTGTTCTTTTCCTGAAGCAGTATGCATTGATGAGATGTATGCACCGAACAGTGCGTATCATGAGAGCGACTATGTCTGTGTATTCTATGACTTCATGAGGCACACGATCATTGATGTTCTTCCCAGCAGAACGAAGAATTACCTGCATCATTATTTCCAGAACCTGCAGGGCTCAGATGAGCTTAACAACGTCAAGTATGTAGTAATGGACATGCATTATCCCTACAAACAGATTGCACAGCTGTATATGAAAAAGGCTGCCATCTGCGCTGACTCCTTCCACGTCGTCAAAGCGCTGAATGACAGCCTTTCCAAGCTGAGGATCCGTATCATGAAACGATATGATACAGACTCCAAAGAATATTATCTGTTAAAGAACTGGCGTTTTCTACTGTTCAAAAGGAACACCAATCTCGATAACAAAGGCAAATACAACAAGAAACTGGGTAAGTATGCCAACTACAGACAGATCCTTGACGATATGCTTTCGATCGATCCTGATCTGGATAAAGCATGGCACCTGAAAGAGCGCTATATGGAGTTCAATGTCAACGCCACCTATGAAGATGCCGAAGATCAGCTTGAAGAACTGATAAATGCCTTTATTCAGGCCAATATACCGAAGTATGAGCAATTCACCACAATGTTGTGCCATTGGAAGCAGGAAATCATCAATTCTTTCCAGGAATATCATGGCAGAAGGCTGAACAACAGCGTTGCAGAAAGCATCAATTCACAGATCTCGCAGCTGCTGCTTAACACTCGGGGCATCCGCAATGTAGAACGCAGACGCAAGCGTATTATGTATGCCATAAACAAGACAGGATTCATCTTAAAATAATTAAATAATGATTGACGGGCCGTACATAAAAGGGCATGCCATACTGCATTTCAAGCAGCACAACATGCCCTTTCAAATCCACACACTTTGGTAACAATCATCCACACAGTTTGGTGCCACCATCCTGTGTGTACACACTATCTGGTGCTATCCCTAAATCTGCAGGTAAATCTGTACAATATACAAGCAATGGCTTACTTGGTCAGGGGCTTCTTCAGGATCATGGTCTGATCCGGTTCTTCCTCTGGCTTTGCCGGTTTTTCATCCGGAACAGGATCATCCGGGAAATTCAGATCCGGGAACAGCGGTGCTGTATCTGACAGAGAATCATCATGGGCATCATACTGTTCATCGCGTACCTTGAGAATATCATCCAGCGAAAAATCCGGGATTTCCTCATCGGCTGTCGGATTGGCAGTAGCCACAGGCTCCTCTTTGCGGGCAGGTGCAGCCTTGGCCTGTGTTTCCGGCTTCTTAGCTACACGCGGTTCTGTTGAACCATAAATCGGTGAAATGACCGGTGTGATATTGCCATCATCCTCATCCTGATTGTCAGCCATAGCCTCAGCAGCCTTCTTGGCTGTATTCTTCAGGGCTGTCATATCTTTCTCATCGACACCAAAGATCGGTGAAATGACCGGCTGGAACTGATAAGCAGGCTTGGCAGGCTTCTTAGGCTTCTGTGTCTTAGGTACAGCCGGCTTGACGGTTCTCTGGCGGACAGGCTGGCGGTAATCTGTATCATCTGCCGTTATGCCAAGCGTAGAAGGCTTCTTCTCCTCACGCGGCGGCATCTGCGGGAATACCGGCTGTGCAGGCTTGCTGTTCTGTACCGGAATATCCTGTGTCACATCAATCCGGCTGACCCGCGGCGCTGTATGAACAGGCTGTTCCATTGCGGGCTGTACGGAGGGCGCTTCCCTTCTTTCCTGAACCGGCTTGCCAGAATCAACTCTTCTGGGCTGCGCTGCCACCGGTTTCACTGCGGAAGGTTTGACAGGCGCCGCACTGACCGTTTCTTCCTCATCCTCATCATCGAGATAATCGTCATCATCATCTTCGAATAAGAGATTCTGCAGTTTCTTAAGCATAACTTCATCCTTTCTTACATACGTTACTATTCTATGCTATTTTTTGAATCTTGTTAAGATTCCTTGCATATTTGCTTTATTGCATCACTCCGCCGGAGCAACACTTGCCTGGGCATCCGCATTGGTCTGACCGCCCTTTTTCAACAGGTCGGCAACCGTACCGTTCACTGGTGCCAGATTCTCAAACAGAGCTGTCCTGCTTTTTTGGTATACAGTATCGCTGCGGTTGGCGAAATCATCAATCACATGGCTTTCAGAGACACTGACACTGCGGCCGATCCGCAGCATAGCATTGCTTACATTGATGGCGGCAGGCAGGCTGCTTATGGATGTAAATACCATATGCCCTACGCTCACTCTGGTCAGATACCTTGAATCCACCTGATAAATACGGATGGCATAGCTGTATTCCCCGGATGTGGCATTGGCACAGACACCATCATCCTTCAATACCGGTGTCAACGATGCCAGCGGATCATCATCGCTCTTTGTATCCTGCTGATAATAGAGATCCTGCAGAATACCGGAGGTATCCAGGCTCATGGAGAACCGGGTTCCTTCATAGTCAAACAGCACAGACAGATCATCTGCCTGCAGTCTGCCGACACTGCGCGGCAATTGATAGCTGTAATAGTATTTGATGCAGGGATCTGTGGATGTCAGCGGTACAGCCAGGGCATCCGCAATCCGTTCATTCAGAAGATTCTGATATGACTTCTCTTTGCTGCAGCCGCCCATCAGCACTGTGCACAGGCATAAGATACAGCCGATTTTCTTCTTCATGAACAGCCTCCGTCACTATTTTAGCATATCGCCTGCCGGCTTGCATGGACGTGCTGTCAGTTGATAAATCGGCTGGCCAAGATCCATGAACTTCTGCTCATATTCTGTAATGGCATCTTCCGGATGTGGATTGCGGCGGAAATCCACGGAAAAATCCATGAACACATAGCCGGCATTGACAAAGCAGATCACACTGTCCTCAAACAGATCCTTGTTATCCGTCTTCATGGCAATATAGCCATTCTCCCCCAGCAGTTTCCGATAGGTATCCAGAAAGGCCGGTGCCGACAGGCGGCGCTTGTGGGTGCGTTTGCGCGGCCAGGGATCGGAGAAGTTCAGATGAATCACATCAATTTCCCCCGGTGCAAACCATTTTTCAATCTCTTCGGCAGCCCCGACAATCATGCACCGGTTGCCGGGCTGCATCTCATCTTCCAGCTGTTTGCGCACGGCAACCGCAGCCGCATTGCGGTCCTTTTCAATACCGACCCAGGCATCATCCGGATTGGCATTGCTCATGGCGAGCAGATAGCCGCCTTTGCCAGAGCCGATCTCAACATGCAGCTTCTGCCCATGCAGCTTTTCTTTCCATTTTCCTTTATTTTCTTCCGGATTTTCCAAGGCATAGTCCGTATGGGCCTCCAGATATGGCTCGGCCCACTTTTTCTTTCTCATTCTCATGGTATATCAGTTTCCTCATCTTTCAAAAAAGAAGGCAGGTGCCTTCTTTTCTGGATTATTCACTCTTTCTGCGGAAAACACGCTTCTCCACATTGCCGCCTTCATGTTCACGCTCATGATCGCGGTCATGGCGGCGGTCACGGTCACCGCGGGCACCATGCTGCGGACGCAGCGGCTTCTTCTCCACATAGCCTTCCGGCTTTTCGAGCAGCTCACGGGCAGATACCTTGACCTTACCGGCATCATCAATCGAGATGACCTTGACCTTGATCGTATCGCCGACATGCAGTGCCTGCTGAATATCATCGGTTCTTGTCCAGCTGAGCTCAGATACATGCAGCAGAGCATCTGTACCCGGGAACAGGTTGACAAAGGCAAAGCTTGGTCTGACTTCTGCAACCGTTGCATCATACACTTCACCGACATGGGCTTCACGGATCAGATCTTTGATCATGCCCATGGCCTTGTCGATCATTTCCTGAGATGTATGGTACAGAACAACATTGCCGTCATCGTCAATGTCGATCTTGATATCATCGCAGGCTGCAATAATCTTGTCGATCTGCTCACCGCCCTTGCCGATGACAATGCGGATCTTGTCCGTCGGAATCGTCATTCTGCCAAACTTCGGTGCATACTTGGATACATGGTCACGCGGTGCAGAGATGGCGGTTTCCATATTATCGAGAATCTGCATTCTGCCCTTATGTGCCTGGGCCAGTGCCTCCGCCAGGATCTTTTCTGAGATACCGGTCACCTTGATATCCATCTGCAGAGCCGTAATGCCCTTGCGGGTGCCGGCAACCTTGAAGTCCATATCGCCATAATGGTCTTCCATACCCTGAATATCAGTCAGGATGGAATACGTATCACCAACCGTAATCAGCCCCATGGCAACACCAGCTACCATTGCCTTGATCGGTACACCGGCTGCCATCAAAGACATGGTGCCGGCACAGATGGATGCCTGGGAAGAAGAACCGTTGGATTCCAGTACTTCAGCACAGGTACGGATTGCATATGGGAATTCTTCAACTGACGGCAGTACCTGGCGCAGGGCTCTTTCACCAAGAGCGCCATGGCCGATTTCACGTCTGCCCGGAGAACCCATGCGGCCGACTTCACCTACCGAGAACGGCGGGAAGTTGTACTGGTGCATGAATCTCTTTTCCTTGATCGGGGTCAGATCTTCAATGGTCTGAGCATCGGACAGCGGGCCAAGGGTTGTGATGGACATAACCTGGGTTTCACCACGGGTGAACATAGCGGAGCCATGGGCACGCGGCAATAGATCGACCTGGGAATCCAGAGGACGCAGCTCATCCAGTGCTCTGCCATCCGGTCTGATCTTATCTTCAGAAATCAGACGGCGCACTTCCTGGGCTTCTACTTCCACGCCATATTCATGGGCCTGCTTGACGGCCTTGTCACGGGCTTTTTCATCCGGCCATTCCATATTGCCGATATCATCTGCCATTTCATCGATGATTTCATCAATGGTATGGTAGCGTTCCAGCTTGCTCTTGATGGAGACGGCTTCCCGGATGCGCTGGGCACCATGGGTATCAATATAATCTTTGACAAGTGGATCGATCTGATACAGAACGACTTCCATTTTTTCCTTGGCACAGGCAGCGATGACTTCTTCCTCAATCGCACACAGTTCCTTGATGGCTTCGTGTCCCACCATCAGAGCCTTGAGCATATCCTCTTCGGATACTTCCTTGGCACCGGCTTCCACCATGTTGATGGCCTGCTTTGTACCAGCAACGGTCAGATCAATCTCAGCCTGTTCCATCTGTTCCACGCTCGGGTTGATGATGTAATCATCACCGATCTTGGCTACCTTGACACCGGCAACCGGACCATTGAACGGGATATCCGAAACACACAGTGCCAGAGAAGATCCAAACAGGCTTGCCATTTCATTGGAGCAGTCCGGATCATTGGAGAGAACGGTATTGACAATCTGTACTTCGTTGCGGAATCCTTCTGCAAACAGAGGACGGATCGGACGGTCAATCAGTCTTGCCGTCAGTGTGCCATGCTCAGTAGGTCTGCCCTCACGGCGCAGAAAGCCGCCCGGGATTTCACCATTGGCATACATCTTTTCCTGATAAACAACGGTCAGTGGGAAAAAATCTGTGTCTTTGGCCACGGAGGAAGCAGTGGCTGTAGACAGCACAACTGTGTCTCCATAGCGGATCAAGACGGAGCCGCCTGCCTGTTTGGCAATCTCTCCGTTTTCCACAGTCAGTGTGTGGCCATGGAAGTCCCAACTTCTTTTGTACTTTTCCATTTTGAATGCAATCTTCTCTTTCTTTTAACAATCTCTTAATTTATCAACTGTTTTATCATAGCACATGGAAAAGATGATAGGAAATATCAAATGGGAAGAACCGCAGGCATAGAAAAAAGCCCCGCAGGGCTTTTGTTCTTTTCCGGTTCCTCAGATCTCTGTCTTCCAGAGTCCGTGCAGGTTGCAGAACTCATAGACGGCCTTGACAGGCTCATCTGTGTACAGCTCTGTGCGCGGCTTTTCACCCGGGTTGAGCTTGACAACCCGGAAACCATTCTCACTCTGCAGAACAATGAACTCAATGTAATGTTCCGGCAGCATCGGATGGTCGACAGAACCAACGTTGACGATGACTTTGCCATCTTCGCGGACAACAACCGGTACATGCTTTTCAGCAGCGCCATCGGTTGTGTTCGCCTTCAGCAGCTCCATCTCTTCGCCGCAGCATACCGGCACACAGCCGGAAGCATGTGTCTCGATGACAATCTTTCCGCATTTGCGGCAGCGGTAAATCTTTAATTCTTCCATGATCTTTTCTCCTTTGTTTTCAGCCTCATATGCGGCAATGAGTGCCTGTTTTTCTTTGTGGCTCAATTGTTTCAAACGCCACTCTTCTCTCATTGCCTCTCTACGGGAATCATAGCATTTTGCATATGCAATTGCCAGAGGATGATGGCTGTGAGTATATTTTGCGCCTTTTCCCTGACAATGTCGCCTGAAACGCCCGGAAAGATCATTTGTCCAGCCTGTGTAATAGCTGCCATCTTCACACAGCAGAATATAAACCCAGTTTTTCTCACACATAAAGAAAAACTGACAGGAAAACTGACAGTTTCATCAGCCGATATTACTTACGCAGACCGAGCTTCTTAACGAGTTCTCTGTAACGGTTGACATCCGTTTTCTTGAGATACTCAAGCATGTTTCTTCTGCGGCCAACCATCATCATCAGACCACGGTTGGAAGCATAGTCCTTCTTGTTGGCCTTCATGTGCTCAGTCAGGCGCTTGATCTGCTCTGTCAGCAGAGCAATCTGTACTTCAGCAGAACCTGTATCGCCTTCCTTGCGGCCATACTCTTTGACAATCTGTGCTACGACTTCTTTTTCCAGCATTTTATTTTCCTCTTTCTTTCTGTCATTCCAGTCCAGCTCTGCGCTGAGGATGCGCCAGATCCAGCCTGAAATCTGCTTTATGTTACCACACCAAAGCTTTCAAGGCAATCAGTTTGCCAGCCCTTTGACCAGATTGTAGAAACCGACCCTGATGGTTGGTGAAAAGATCATCACGATCTGGAACACAATCCAGATAACATTCAGGATGATGCAGATGAGCGGCAGAATGATGCCTCTCCAGCCATAGTCCTTGTTTTTCTGCATGCCGATCCAGCACAGGATGATGGCCGGAATCGAAATCAGGCCATATACGCCAAGCAGTAAGGATACCAGGGTCAAAAGACCGCCGATGGACGAAAACATCGCGGCTTTGAAAGTTTCTTTGGTTTCATTCCTTCTGGCCATGGCAGCCTGTCTTTTCTTCTCTTCTTCTGCTTTTTCTCTTTGCTGTTCAAGAGCACGTTCACTTACCTTGTGCACCTTGTTGTTTTTCTTCATTCCACTTGCCATATCATTCTTCCTCCGGCATCAGCTCTTCCAATACGGTATTGCATATTTCATATCCTTTTTCACTGCAGCGCACATAGCCATCCTTTTCTTCCAGCCATCCCCTTTTAATCAATGCTTCTGTTTTCAAGCCATAGTCTTCTTCATAGGCATGATGGAAACGGCGCTGATAAGCAGAAAGATCCAGTCCCTGTTTCAGCCGCAGCGACATCATGATCATCTCAAACTGCGCATCCTGCCGGCTTAGAGGAATCTCATGTCTCTGCAGGGGATTCTGCAGATAGCGCATCAGATTTTTCTCATTGTCATAGCGCAGCAGTCCTTCTTTCCCACTGGCTCCACAGGAAATGCCATAGAAATCATCATAGTGCCAGTAAGCCAGATTATGCTTTGATTCACAGCCATCCAGGCAGAAATTGGAGATTTCATACTGCCTGTAGCCATAACGGGGAAGCTCACGGCAGATATATTCGTACATATCCGCTTCCGTATCCTCATCCAGCGGCGTAATGCCCTTTCTGCCAAAGACGGTATTCTTTTCAATCGTTAAAGAATACAAAGAAAGATGCGTCGGCTGCAACCCAATGGCTTTGGCAATGGAATCCTGCAGATCTGCCATTGTCTGTTGCGGCAGTGAATACATCAGATCCAGGGAGATGTTATGGATGCCTGCCTGCTTCAGAATGGATACAGCGTTCTTTGTATCCGCAAAGGTATGACGGCGGCCGATGGCGGTCAGCAGTCTGTCATCTGCACTCTGCATGCCCATGGAAACACGGTTGATGCCATGTTTGACCAGCAGCGCTGCCTTTTCTGCTGTCACAGATTCAGGATTGCATTCCAGCGTATATTCCTGCACGTATCTTCGATAAGGATCCAGCATCTGCAGCAGTGTTTCCAGCTCATCTGCATCCAGACAGCCTGGTGTACCGCCGCCCACATAGATCGTTTTCAGCTTTGGATTGATCGCTGTATGATGCAGCTGAAAAGCAAGTGCATCCAGCCATTTTCTGACCAGATCCTTCTGGTATACCACATGGGCAAAATCACAGTAATAGCAGATAGAAGTACAGAATGGCACATGCACATAGAGTGACTCAGCCATTATTTTTTACCATTGTCATCATCGACGGACAGAACAGCCATGAAGGCTTCCTGGGGAATGACAACCGAACCGACGGCTTTCATTCTCTTTTTGCCTTCCTTCTGTTTCTCCAGCAGTTTCTTCTTACGGGAGATATCACCGCCATAGCACTTGGCCAGAACGTTCTTGCGCAGTGACTTGATATTGGTGCGGGCAATGATCTTGCCGCCGATGGCAGCCTGCACCGGGATTTCAAACTGCTGCTTGGGAATCAGATCCTTCAGTTTTCTGGTAATCAAAGAGCCGCGGTTATAGGCATCATCGCGGTGGACAATGACACTCAGGGCATCAACCATTTCCCCATTGAGCAGGATGTCCATACGGACCAGGTCCTCTTTCCGGTAGCCGATGATTTCATAATCCAGAGAAGCATAGCCTCTTGAGCAGGATTTCAGCTTGTCAAAGAAATCAAAGATGATTTCAGACAGCGGCAGTTCATAGATCAAAGTGTTGCGGCCGGCATCAATGACATCCATGCTCTTATAGATGCCGCGCTTATGCTGGCAAAGATCCATGACCCCACCGATATAGGCATCCGGCACCATGATTTCTGCCCTGACAAAAGGCTCCTCGATATGGTCAATGCGGGTGGCATCCGGCATTCTGGCCGGGTTGTCTACTTCCACCATACTGCCATCAGAAAGATAGCAGTGATAGATGACAGAGGGTGCCGTGGCAATCAAGGCCAGATTGTATTCCCGTTCCAGGCGTTCCTGGACAACATCCATGTGCAATAGACCCAGAAAGCCGACCCGGAAGCCAAATCCAAGCGCCTGAGATGTTTCAGGTTCATACTGCAGGGATGCATCATTGAGCTGCAGCTTATCCAGTGCCTCATGCAGGTCTTCATACTTGGCGGCATCACTTGGATACAGGCCGCAATATACCATCGGGTTCATCTTCTTATAACCAGCCAGCGGCTGTGCGGCCGGATTATCGGCATCGGTGACGGTATCACCGACACGGACATCATGGATATCCTTGATGCTTGCGGCAAACCAGCCGACATCACCGCAGACAAGAGTATGTACCGGCACTTCTTTTGGATTGCGGATACCGGCTTCCACGACTTCATACTCGCCGCCGGTTGCCATGAAGCGGATATGATCGCCAACGGACAGCTGTCCTTCCCGGATTCTGACCAGAGCAATGACACCGCGGTAAGGATCATAGAAGGAATCAAAGACAAGAGCCTGCAGAGGCTTGTCTGGTGAGCCGGATGGTGCCGGGATCTTGGCTACGATCTGTTCCAGGACATCTTCCACATGCAGGCCGGTCTTGGCTGAAATCTCCGGGGCATCAGAGCAGTCCAGGCCGATGATGTTTTCAATTTCACGCTTGGTTTCTTCCGGTCTGGCATTGTTCATATCTACCTTGTTGATAACCGGAATGACTTCCAGATCATTGTCCATAGCAAGATACGTATTGGCAAGGGTCTGTGCCTGTACACCCTGGGTGGCATCCACGACAAGGACTGCGCCTTCACAGGCTGCCAGAGACCTTGATACTTCATAGCTGAAATCGACATGGCCTGGTGTATCAATCAGATTGAACAGGTAGGTTTCATGGTTTTTTGCCGTGTAGGAAAGCTGGACGGCATTGAGCTTGATGGTAATGCCGCGTTCCCGTTCCAGATCCATGTCATCCAGGATCTGTGCTTTCATGTCGCGCTCCTTGACCGTATCTGTCATTTCCAGGATGCGGTCAGCAAGTGTACTTTTGCCATGGTCAATATGGGCAATAATACAGAAATTTCTGATATGTGACTGATCAATCATGCATCGAATCTCTTTCCTGTCAATTCACGCGCATAGCCATTAGCAAAGGCATCTGCGCTCATCCGTTTGCGGCCTTCCATCTGCAGTTCATAAATATGGATGATGCCGCCCTCTGCCGCCACCAGCATGGCATGGTTCACAAAGCCAAGCACGGTGCCAGGTTCTGCTGACACTTCCTTTTTCTCTTTGCCGGCCGCAAAGATCCGCACCCGTTTTCCTTCAATGCGGCCATAGGGAATCGGCCAGTCAATCAAAGCACGGATATGGTTATACAGGGCATCAATTGATTCAGTGCGGAAATGCACTTCTTCCATCTCGGGCGGGATATTGGTGCAGTAGGTTGCCTGACTGTCATCCTGCGGTGTGCCCGGCAGCTTTCCTTCCAGATAAGCAGGCAGGTCTTCTTTGACCATCTGAATCGATGTTTCCAGCAGCTTCTTTTCCAGCTGGGCTTCGGTTTCATCCGGACCGATCGGAACCGTAACCTGGGCATATACCCTGCCGGCATCCATGGCCTTGACCATTTCCATCAAAGAAACACCGGTTTCTGTGTCGCCATTGAAAATCGGGAAATGCATTGGTGCTCCGCCTCTGTATTTTGGCAGAAGCGAAGGATGAATATTCAAGCAGCCAAGCCGCGGCGCTTTCAGAATTGTTTCCGGGACCATCTGGCCATAGGAACAGGTCAGAATGAGATCGGGCTTTGTATCGAGTACCTGCTGATATTCTTTGCGCAGAGACTGCGGCTGCAGGCAGAGTATGCCATGGGCATCGCAATAGGCATGAACCGGTGTCGGCTTCAGGACATGGTGGCGTCCGGAAGGACGGTCCGGCTGGGAAACAGCAGCCACAACATTGTATGATTCATTTACCAGTGTTTCCAGAATGCCGAGTGAGAAATCAGATGTACCGAAGAACACTATTCTTTCGTTAAACATGAGCATGTCCTCCTTTGTCCCGCCAATTATACTAAATTTGTCATTAAAGCACATCTTATTCACAAAATGTTACAGTTCACGGCTTAACCGTTAAGCAATAAATTTGAATTCAAGCACTGGATTCCGGTGCTTGTTTTTTTGACTTAAACATAGTCTCTATAAATTTACAAATATTAGCTA
>NZ_JAZHUW010000005.1:0-85348 GCF_036453465.1 Lactimicrobium sp. | reverse complement strand
AAGATTCAGTTTTGAAAGAACGAGTTCCAAAGTTGTTTTTATTGCGCCTTGGCCGCAATTTTTTATATCTCCGGCTTCTCAGCCGGCAGATACCTATCAGTTGCCTTCCGGGTTTTCGACACTACTCGTATCGCAATCTTAAAGAGTATGTAAAATATAACACACAATCTCAGATTACAAAGCCCATGTCAGCGGCTGATATCACTGCATCATGACTTCCATTTCCAGTCATCAGGTACTTTCCCGGAAGAAGAAAACAGTTTCATCTGCTTTTTCATCAACTTCCATTGATTATGTAATAAAATTTCAGCGATTGTACAATTGTTCTGTAGTATCATATGCGTTGTCTGATTATGAAAAACGTTACCATCTTACTGCGTGAAAATGCGGATTATCTCAACCCGGCAGAAAAAGCCGCTGCTGAATATATTCTGAAAAACTCCTCCCAGGCTTCCAGCCAGTCCGTCCAGCAGATTGCGGCCAGTGCCTTTGTCTCTCCGGCTGCCGTTGTGCGGATGTGCAAATCCCTTGGCTTCAAAGGCTTCAAGGAATTCAAGACAGCTCTGACCGCCGATCTTGCCTCCCAGAACATCACCTTTACCCTGAGCCAGGAAGATATTCAGAAAGGAGATTCCCTCAACGATATCATCCACAAAATCACCCAGAAAAACATTCAGTCCCTGTATGATACCCTGCGCCTGATGGATGCGGATGAGCTGGAAAAGTGCGTCAAAGCCATGCAGAAAGCAAAACAGGTCAAGCTGTTTGGCTTAGGTGCTTCCCTGATCGTTGCCAAAGATGCCTATCTCAAGTTTCTGCGCATCAATAAAACCTGTATCTTCAACGATGACTGGCATGCCCAGCTGATCTGTGCCCGCAACAGCACCCCGGAAGATCTGGCCATCATCATCTCCTATTCCGGTGAAACCAAAGAAATGATCACCTGTGCCCATGAACTCAAGAAAAACGGTACACCGATCATTGCCATTACCAGATGCGTCGCCACCTCCATTGCAAAGATGGCAGACATGCACCTGTACACAACCGCCAATGAATCTCTGTTCCGTTCCGGCTCCATGAGCAGCCGGATTTCCCAGCTCAACATCATTGATATCTTGTACACAGCCTATGCCAACAGCGAATATGACTACGCAATGACAGAGCTGAAAAAGACACACATCCAGAAAGAACATCAGGATAATAAAGCATAAGAAAAGCAGTGTTGACTGCATGCATGTAATCAGCACTGCTCTTTACTTTCTGCTTTCTGACTCTTTTATTTCAGCATGGAAGCAGCTGCTTCATCCAGGAAGATAACCGTATCCGGATGGCGCTGCAGAATACTTGCCGGGCAGGAAGTACTGACAGGTCCATTGACCATATCATGCACTGCCTTTGCCTTATTGGCACCCGTCGCAATCAGAATGATCTTTCTGCATCTCATGATATCTGCCAGACCCGTGGTAATTGCCATGGTCGGAACCTTTGACTCATCATGATCAAAGAAACGGGCATTATCATGAATTGTCTGTTCCTTCAGATGCACAAGATGCACCAGAGAATCAAACGGTGTGCCTGGCTCATTGAAAGCAATGTGGCCATCTGAGCCAATCCCCAATACCTGCAGGTCAATTCTCACACTGGAGAGCATATCTTCATAATCATGGCATGCCTTCTGCTCATCCTGAGCACAGCCGCACGGAATATGAATGTTCTCTTCCGGAACATCAATATACTGGAACAGCTTTTCATGCATGAATGTATAGTAGCTCTGCGGATGGTTCTGCGGCAGGCCGACATACTCATCCAGATTATATGTCACAACATCCTGATACGATGTCCCATTGGTACGGTGATCCTGTGCCATCAAAGCATACAGTCCCTCTGGTGAACTGCCCGTTGCCAGGCCAAGCACAGCATTCTTCTTCTCACTCACCGTATTTTTCATCACCTGAAAAGCAGCCTCAGCCACACGACGGCTGTCCGGTGCAACAACAATTTTCATACGATTCCTCCAATCCTCTGCAGCAATCACTGCAGTCCATGAATCATTCTATGCATTCCTGCATGCAAAGGCGAATCAGAATCTGAAACATTATTTCAGCAAGTCATTCAAAAAGAGGAAGCTCTCACTTCCCCTTCTTACTGCAGATTCTCTGTTTCTACACTCTTGTCTTCCTGGTCGGTATCTGTCTCAGCCTCAACCTCTTTGATAATGCATTCATTGCCTCTTACAAGCCAGGTATTCTCACTGTGGCAGTAAGGACAGATCTTGGCATATTTGACAGTCGGATAGGTTTTGCCGCAGTCACCGCACATGGTTACGGCTGGAATTTCTTCAATCTTCAGCTCACACTCTGTTAACAGCGGATGTCTTTTGCGAAAGTAATTCCAGCAGTCCGTGAAGTAATCCGTCATAATGCCGGATACTTCACCAACTTCCAATGTTACGGAACCATACTTTGTGATGTGCTGCTGTTCTGCCATCTCATCCAGTGTTTTAGCCAGATGGAAGACAATGCCCATCTCATGCATTATTGTCTGCTTTCTTCTTGTGGTTGAACAGAATCTTCATTTCACGCTTGGCAGCATATGGTGCAATCAGCTTCATTTTGTCCTCTGCCCTGATCATTCTGGAGGCATCCGGCAGATCACGCTCCAGATGAATGGCATCAAACTCACATCTGGTTGTGCAAAGTCCACAGCCAATGCAGCGGTTGACATCCACCGTTGTAGCACCACAGCCAAGACATCTCTTTGCCTCAGTAGATACCTGTGCTTCTGTCAGTGTCTGTACCGGATTTTCAAACGGATCATCCACTTTCTTCATCGCCGGCATCTGCCTCTTGGCATTATCATACGACTCTATCTCGATATCATCCTTATCCAGAGCAATGAACTCACGCAGATCACGGCCAATCGTCAAAGACTGTCCCTCATGGACAAACCTGTGCATGGACTCCGATGCCTTCTTGCCCTCGGCAATGGCATCAATCGCAAATCTTGCCCCATGATAGATATCGCCGCCAACGAAGATATCATCCTCAGCTGTCTGATAGGTTACCGGATCCGCCTTCACACAGCCATTGCGGGCCAGCTCCACCTTGGTCCCCTTGAGAAGATCCTTCCATACCGGTGCCTGGCCAATAGCCTCAATGACATGGCTGCAGGCAATCTCCAGCGTATCATTCTCATCATACTGCGGATTGAAGCGTCCTGTTTCATCCTTCACGCGCAGGCACTTCTTAAACACAATGCCAGTGACCTTGCCATCCTTTGCCAGGATTTCCTTCGGGCCCCAGCCATTGTGAATCTCAACGCCATCTGCCTTTGCCGCAGCGACTTCATCATCCGCAGCCGGCATTTCATGCTCACCCTCCAGGCACAGCATCGTTACTTTGCCCTTGGTCAGGCGGGCAGCCGTTCTGGCCGCATCAATGGCAACATTGCCGCCGCCGACAATCACCACATCACCATCAAGACTGATGTGATGGTCAACATTGGTACGATGCAGGAAGGAAACAGCAGACTCCACGCCCTCACTGTCTTCACCCGGTACATTCGTCTTCCTGCCGCCCCACAGGCCAATGGCAAGATAGAAAGCCTTATAACCCTCATCACGCAGCTGGGAAATCGTCACATCCCTGCCGACTTCCGTACCCATACGGAATTCAACACCCATCTGTCTGAGCACATCAATCTCAGCATCCAGAATATTCTTTTCCAGCACGAAGGAAGGAATACCATAGGCAAGCATGCCGCCCGGTTTTTCTTCCTTGTCAAACACCGTCACATCATAGCCTCTTTCCCGCAGATAATAGGCACAGGAAATGCCAGCCGGACCGGCGCCAATCACGGCCATCTTATAGTCAGGACCCCAGAATCCACCATGGTCTGTTTCACACAGCGGCACATACCGCTTATCTGCATCCAGTTCCTGCATGGCAATGAACTTCTTGATCTCATCAATGGAAACCGGCCGGTCAATCGTACCTCTGGTGCACTCCTGCTCACAGCGCTTGTTGCAGATATAACCACACACAGCCGGCAGCGGATTATCCTGCTTGATCAGCTTCAAAGCATCCAGATATCTGCCTTCACCTGCCATATGCACATAGCCCTGCACAGCCAGATGAGCCGGACATGCTGTCTTACATGGTGCTGTACCGGTTGTATAGCAGTTGATCTTAGCATCCTCACGATAATTCGGATTCCAGTTGTCAGCCGTCCACTTTGTCTCATCCGGCAGTAACGTCTTCGGATACACAAACGGACTGCCATCCTTGTGGCACAGCTTCTGGCCAAGCTTGGCAGCGCCCACCGGACATACTTCCACACACTTGCCGCAGGCCACGCACTTGTCATGATCCACATGAGCACGATAGGCACTTCTGCTCATATTCGGTGTGTTATACAGCTGGCTTGTACGGATGGCATTGCAAACACCCGGGGCACAATTGCAAAGACCGACAATCTTGTCTTCACCATCAATATTCGTTGTCTGATGTACGAAACCATGACGCTCACTGCGCTCAATGATTTCCAGAGCCTCTTCTTTGGTGATGTAATGGCCGCGGCCGGTATTGACACACCACTCAGCCAGATCACCCAGGCCGATGCAGCACTCCTGCTCAATCTCACCATCACCCTCGCCGCGCATTCTCTGCTGGCGGCGGCATGTGCATACACCAACGGACAGCTTGCCATCATACTTTTCCAGCCAGTGGGAAATATGCTCCACCGGTACAGAAGTGCTCTGTGATTCAATGGCTTTCTCAACCGGGATGACATGCATGCCAACACCGGCACCGCCTAATGGTACCATCGGGGTAATACCCTCTAATGGCATCTGGGTCATCAGATTAAAGAACGTTGCAATGTTAGGATACTCTTTGACAAGCTCATCATTCATCATCATGAACTCGGCAATACCCGGCACAAAGATCGGCACATCATACTGCAGATGATGATCTTCATTCTCGCGATTGGACTCAATGCAGCCAATCCACATCAGATGATCCACCACATCCTTTGCGTCCTGCACACTGAGATGATTACGGCGGGCAATCTCTTCAAGATCCAGGGAAACACGCGTCTTTCTGAAGCTGAGCATCAGCTTCACTTCCTGCTTGCTCAATACCTCATTCAGACACCATACCTCCGGATCATCTTCCTTGATCGTATGGGTATACTTGGCCACATAGCGGTCTGTGATCATCCCCGCAAGCTTGATCAATAAGCGTTTCTTCTCCGGATCCTGGATCTTGTCCTGCGGCCCCGGCTGCCAGTCTCTGGCATTTGTCATTCTGTTCTTCTGTTCCTTCATCGCTGTTCTCCCTTTTGCCATGCAATGATCTGTGCATGCAGCCACTGGCACCATGCACTCATACCCTCACCAGTTTTTGCAGAAAGCGGGAAAATCTCAATTTCAGGATTCAGCCGCTTCACTCGCTCAACACACTTTTCCAAAGAAAAGTCAAAGTACGACTTCGTATCAATCTTACTGATCACAAGCGCATCCGCTTTGGAAAACATCAGCGGATACTTCAGCGGCTTGTCATCCCCCTCCGGCACAGACAGAATCATCACATTCTTTCCTGCCCCGGTATCAAACTCCGCCGGACAGATCAGATTGCCAACATTCTCAAGAAACACAAGATCCGTATTTCTTAAATCCATATGTTTCAGTCCCTCTGCAGTCATGCCGGCATCCATATGGCACATGCCATCCGTATGCACCTGAATGCTCTGTGCCCCGTTTTTCTCCATTGTCACAGCATCCACATCACTGGCAATGTCCGCTTCCATGACGGCAATATGCACATCCGGCATCAAAGAAACCGTTGCCTTTAACAATGTTGTCTTACCAGAACCAGGTGAGCTCATCAGATTGATGAGCAGCGTCCCGTCCATCTTCATCTGCATCCGCAGCGCATCGGCATCATGATCATTCGACGCTGTCACAGACTCATGCAGTTCAATTACCTTCATGCCGCATCCACCCGCCTTTCAAGATCAGCGATCCAGGCATCAAAGCCTGCCCCCGTCTTTGCCGAGATCTCAAAGACTTCCATATCCGGGTTCAAGGCACGTACCCGTTTCTTTGCTTTTTTTGTATCAAAGTCAAACACCGGCACCACATCAATCTTGTTGATGAGCATCACATCCGACACCTGAAACATCAGCGGATATTTCAGCGGCTTGTCATCCCCCTCCGGCACCGAAAGAATCATCACTTTCAGCTGCGCACCGACATCAAACTCTGCCGGGCATACCAGATTGCCGACATTCTCCAGAAACACCAGATCCACATCATCCAGGCCAAGTTTCACAAGGCCTTCATACGTCATCTTTGCATCCATATGGCAGGATCCCCCGGTATGAATCTGCAGTGCCTTTGCCCCGGCTTTTTCCACCGTATCCGCATCCACCACAGCATCCACATCTGCTTCCAGAACGCCAATGCGGTATTTCTCTTTCAAAAGAGAAATGGTACGCACAAGCGTACTCGTCTTGCCAGCACCAGGGGTCGACATCACATTCACCAGAAATACATGATGCGCAGCCAGAAGATCCTTCACTTTCTGCGCCCACACAGCATTATCTTCCTGGACGCTCTCCTTCAATTCCAATACATCAATCGACAAGTTAAATTCCTCACAATCTTCTTAACACATTGTATCTGAAAGCGCTGTCATGAAACAAGAGCCTATCTGTCATTATTGCGACACTGCACAGAAAATGATGTAAAAGATGTTCCAGATTCTGTTAACATCCCTTATCTTTTCACATGTCAGCAAAAACAAGACAAAAAAAGAATGTCAGATTTCTCTGACACTCCTTTCAGGCTGATACCTTGTTTTTCACCGGGGTGACGATTTCCGGCACCTCCGGGAAGTTTTCATCCACAATATCCTGGATCGTTGCAGCGGCAAACACTGACTCCATCATCCGCTGCACCTTCTTGTAATACTTGTGCATCGGACAATAGGACGTCGCATACCGGCTGCAGTAGCCATCCGGTTCCAGACAGCGGTTGATGCAGATGGTCTCTTCCATCGCCTTCAGCACTTCCAGCACCGATATCTCACTGGCATCCCTGGCCAGCATATAGCCGCCATTGCTGCCAAGCTTCACCTTCACAAGACCGCCATCACGCAGTTTCCGCAGAATCTTCTGGGTATGCTCAACCGTGTGAAAACCAAGTTTCTCAGTCATCTCCACCGAAGTCACACACCGCTTTTCCTCTGCCAGAAACAGCATGCACCGGATTCCATAATCAGTTTCAAGATTTAATTGCATTCCTCGCTCCTTGCCGTGCAAATATACACCTTGACAGTACGAATTACCAGTACTAATTTTAGAATCTTTCTGTCAGTTCAGTGAAACACAGGATCTTTGATCGAAATCAGCTCATATCCTGCCTGGCGCACCGCTTCCTTCAGATCTGCTTCACTTGTTTCCGGAATACACATGATCCAGGCCTGATTTGTATTGAAATCTGCCCCGGCATCTGTGACTCCCGGCACATTGCGCAGGCAGTTGGACACCCGCATCTCACAGCAGGAACACATCATCCCCCGCAATTGCAGGATCTTCTTCATTCGATGCCAGTGACCTGGTAGTCCTGATCTTCGACCGCCTTCTTGAGCACAGCATTATCCACATCCTTGCTCAGCTCGACAACAGCCTTCTTCGCATTGTGATCCGCCGTAGCACTGACAACCCCATCAACACTCTCCAGTGCCTTCTTCACACGAGCCTCGCAATGCTCACACATCATACCATCCACATGCAGTACCTTTTCCATCTTGTTATCCTCCTTATCTGTATCAAGATCTGTATCCTTCTTTTCCTCACGGAAAATCTCATCATCCAGTGTAACTCTGTTCTTCATCGCATGATCACGATCTGTTCTGTGCATATTGAACAGATTCAGACGCAGTGCATTCATGCATACCGTAAAGCTGGACAGCGACATTGCCGCCGCCCCAACCATCGGATTCATCTTCCATGCATACAGGCCGGCAGCCAGCGGAATGCAGATGACATTGTAGAAGAATGCCCAGAACAGATTCTCATGAATATTGCGCAGGGTTGCCCGTGACAGTCTGACCGCCGCTGCCACATCAGACAGCTTACTGTTCATCAGCACAACATCCGCACTGTCAATCGCCACATCCGTACCAGCACCAATGGCAATGCCTGTATCTGCCCTTGTCAGAGCCGGAGCATCATTGATGCCATCACCAACCATGGCAACCTTGCCATACTTCTGCAGACGGCGGATCTCTGCTTCCTTGCCATCCGGCAATACACCCGCAATCACATGATCCACATCGGCCTTGGCCGCAATCGCCTTTGCTGTTCTCTCATTGTCACCGGTAATCATGACAACTTCAATGCCAAGCTTCTTCAGCTCATTGACAGCCTCAGCAGAATCCGGCTTGATCGTATCTGCCACCCCAATCATGCCAAGCAGCTTTCCATCCCGGGCAAAGAACAGCGGTGTCTTGCCCTGATTGGCCAGTTCATCACTTGTCTTCTGCAAAGCAGAAGGAATCTCTGCAACCGTAGAAATATACTTTCTGGAACCACCGGACAGCTTCTTACCATCCAGCACCGCCTGTAAGCCATGGCCGCTGAGTGCTTTGAAGTCACTCACCTCAGCCAGCTTTACATGGTCACTCTCCGCTTTTTCACGGATGGCAACTGCCAGCGGATGCTCCGAATGATTCTCCAGAGCATAGGCAGCCTGCCAGAGATCATCCTCACTGACACCATCTGCAGCCACAACATCTGTCACAGCCGGCTTACCCGTTGTAATCGTACCTGTCTTATCCAATGCAATGATCTGGGTACGGCCGGCATTCTCCAGCGCTTCACTTGTCTTGAACAGAATGCCATTTTTAGCACCCATGCCATTGCCAACCATGATCGCTACCGGTGTTGCAAGGCCTAATGCACAAGGGCAGGAAATCACCAGCACTGAGATTGCTCTTGCCAAAGCAAACGGCAGGGTCTGCCCGGCAAGCAGCCAGCCCACCAGAACAACAGCAGCAATGATGATGACCGCCGGCACAAAGATACCGGATACTTTATCGGCAATACGGGCAATCGGTGCCTTTGTTGCGGCGGCATCAGAGACCATGTGAATGATCTGCGACAACGTTGTATCTTCGCCAACCCGGGTAGCCCGTGCCTTGATAAAACCAGAGGTATTGATCGTCGCTGCACTGACCGTGTCATCCACATGCTTATCTACCGGAATACTTTCACCCGTCAAAGCAGACTCATCCACAGCTGTACTGCCTTCGATGATCACACCATCCACCGGAATACTCTCACCAGGCTTGACCACAAACACATCGCCGGTCTGCACTTCCTCAATGCCAACTTCCACTTCCTGACCATTGCGCATCAGCACAGCCTTTTTCGGAGCCAGTTTCAACAGACTCTTGAGCGCATCGGTCGTACGGCCCTTGCTCATGGCTTCCAGCAGCTTGCCTACCGTGATCAAAGCCGGAATCATAGCTGCACTTTCATAGTACAGCTCATTGTGATACACGCTCATGATGCTGGCAGGATCAGCACCCTGGGCATACATGCCGGCAATCTCATAGGTCACAAACAATGACCATCCAAAGGATACTGAGGAGCCAAGGGCTACCAGTATATCCATGTTCGGGGCACCATGTATCAGTGACTTGAAGCCGGAAGTAAAGAACTTGCGGTTGATATACATCACGATCAGAGCCAGGTACATCTGCGTCATGGCAAGTGCCATGTGATTATGCACAAACCATGCCGGCAGCGGCCAGTTCCACATGTTATGACCCATGGAGATATACATCAGAGCTGCCAGGAAGACAATCGACCAGATCAGACGTTTCTTCAATACCGGTGTTGTTCTGTCCTTCAGGGCATCTTCCTCAGCCGCAATCTCACTCTGTGCAGACTGTGCTGCCGGGGCCCCTTTTCTTCTGGCACCATAGCCGGCATTCTCAACAGCCTTGATGATCGCCGCATCATCTGCTGTGCCTTCAACACCCATGCTGTTAGTCAGCAGAGACACCGAGACATTCTTGACACCCGGCACCTTGGATACCGCCTTCTCTACCCGGTTCTGACATGCCGCACATGACATACCGGTTACGATATATTGTTCCATACACTACCCTCTTTCTATTTCATCAGCTTCTGCAGCAAGGTGACAAGCTCATCCACTGCCTCATCCTTGCCAGCGCGGATATCATCCGCCACACAGCCCTTGATGTGGCATGCCAGCAGCACTTTGTTGAAACTGTTCAAAGCACTCTGCACCGCCGAAACCTGCACCAGAATATCCGGACAGTACATATCATTCTCAACCATCTTCTCAATACCACGGATCTGTCCCTCAGCACGCTTCAGCCGCACAAGCAGATCTTTCTTTTCCGTTTCACTGCGCAATACCTTACGTGTACTGCAGCAGCATTCATTCTCCTTCTCTTTCATATCTCATATACCCCACTGGGGTATCTCCTTTCACGCCCATTGTTATATACCCCCTAAGGGTATCTGTCAACGATCATGCATCAAAAAAACAGAAACCACGCAAAACATGATTTCTGTTCACTCTCACTTCTGATTCAGCTTGTAGATAATGCGCATCCCCTTGAATGCCACATCCGGATCATAGGCATCAATCGCATGTGTATTGGCCGCAATCATCCTGCCAAGACCGCCGGTAGCCACCACCGGACAGTCACAACGCAGGGCATGTTTCATCATCGCAATGACTTTTTCAACCCCGCCAAGATAGCTGTACATCACACCTGCCTGCATGCCAGCCACCGTATTCTTTGCCAGAATGCCCGCAGGCATCTGCAGTGCTATGCCAGGCAGCTTGGCCGTACTGTTCTTCAAAGCCTGGGCACAGATATCCAGGCCCGGGGCAATGATCGTATAGGCAAAGATGCCATCTTTAGACACATAGTCATATGTTACGGCTGTGCCAAAGTCAGCCACAATTACCCCCTGGGAGTACATGGCATGGCCATAAGCCGCATTGACAATCCGGTCTGCGCCAATCTCCCGGGGATTGTCTGTGCGCACGGAAATACCGGTACGGATGCCAGGGCCAACGACCAATGGCTGAAGATGAAAATACTTCTGTACACAGCTGACAAGGGCATGCAAATGATCCGGCACCACACAGGAAATGATGGCACCTGTCACTTCATCCTTTGCAATCTGACTGTCCATCAGAAAGTCACGCACAGCCAGCCAGTACTCATCCGCCGTACGCGGCATTAAAGAACTCAGCCGGATCGAAAAGATGATAGTTTCCTCATCCATCAGGCCAATACGTACATGTGTATTGCCGGCATCAATTGCCAACAGGTATCCTTGCATAGTTTCTCCTTATGCTGTTTTTTCCATCAGTCCCATGCGCACTGCACTGGGGGCCAGAGCCTTCACCAGTACCGGAATCACAGCCCCGGCCAGAATGGCCTCCAGAACCATATTTGTTGAGACAACACCCAGCAGCAGTACCACGAGTCCCTGCATGCCAGTGCCAAGGGCACTGGCATACTGAGGCCCAAAGAAAAGATAAATGCCGCCCAGTACGCCAATGGTATGCAGAACCGTATTAATCACAGCTGTAAATGCCGCTGCCGGTACACTCTTATGCATCAGGCGCAGAAACAGGCGGTAAAAATATCCGGAAAGTACACCAAGCAGAATTCTTGGCACAAAGCAGATCAGCAGGGAAGCAAAGTTGCCTGATACTCCGCCAACGGTAATAAATGGAGAGAATACGAAGGATGTGACGCCTGGCTCCATGGTTGCCCGGATCAAGGATGTTAATCCAAAGACAAAGCCAAGGCCGCCGCCAAAGGCAGGTCCGCCGATGATGCCTGCCAGAATCACCGGCAGATGCATGGTTGTGATGGAAAGACCAGCCATGGGAATGTAGCCGATGGGCGTAAAGGCCATCAATACCTCAATGCCCGCGAAGAAAGCTGCCAGCGTCATCCGCTGAATTCTCTGTTTGTTTTTTGTCATTTCAACCTCCTGCCGCTCCAGATCTGGATGCAGCGAATCAAAACAGAAATGGTCCTGCTGCAAGAGATCAATGTCCTCAAAGGATCATTGTCTCAAAGACCACAGCCATTATAGCCCGAAAAAAAGAAGAACCACATCAGTTCATGTGGTTCTCTGCTGTCTCTTTCATTTTCTTACGGCCTGAATACAGGTAGATCGTCCCAATGACAAGGGAAGCAAGCCCCAGCAGCAATGGCAGCACAGCATCCCGGAAGGCAAGCGAAATCGCCTGTATGAACACAGTCACAAAAAACACCAGTGCCATGATGTAGTGCATCACAGCTGCTCTTTCATATTTTGTCAGTCTTTTCTTCTTCCCAGATGCCTGTTCCATAAAATATTGTTTCTATACCATTTATATAGCCCTGAAGCATACAAAGCGCAACCACAAAAACAGCCGGCAATACAAAACAGCAAGACTGACCACAAAAAAAAGAGAACCCACACAGGATTCTCTCTCTGTCATCAGAATGCGCGGTTATTCTGTTCCGGTGCATTGATATCTACATCAATGTGGCTGGTGCCATCAGCGTGCTCGAAGGCAGCCAGTTCCGGATGTTCACGCTTTTCAGCCGTGTAGTTTTCATAAGCAGGCTTCTTATGCTTCTCTTCAGCCCACTCCTTGTCAGCAACCGGCTTCCAGGCAGCCGCATACGGACGGCACTTGTCGCACAGATGCTCAACACTCTCCGGAGACTCAATGTTGGTCTGGTGGGCATCTGTCTTGTGAACCATCTCAACAAGCAGATCCGGGTTCTCCAGCATCGGGCACGGTCTCAGATGGTTGCGGTTGAACGGCTGGCCTTCATGGTATGCCATGAACAGCGGGCTCTGCAGCATCTCCAGGATCGTATTGTTCTTGATGTTGGTGTTGGAGAAATGGATGAAGACGCACGGCTCCGCATCACCATTGGAGTTGATGTGGAAGTAGTTTCTGCCGCCGGCAATGCATCCACCGACAAACTCACCATCGTTCTGGAAGTCCATCGGGAAGAACTGGATGTTGGATGTCTCGGAACGAACCTCACGGATTCTCTTGATCATGTAGGTTCTCTGCTCCGGTGTCGGCATCAGTTCCGGCACAGCATTGTTGCCAACCGGCATCAGATGGAAATAGAAGCCATAGTGGGCACCCTTGGAAGCCAGCATGTTGAAGAAGTTGTCATTTGTGACAGCATCAATGTTGTCCTTTGTATAGCAGATGGATGTACCAAAGATAATGCCATACTTACGCAGCAGATCCATTGCCTTCATGACAGCATCATAATGGCCGGTGCCGCGGCGCTCATCATTGGTCTCTTCCGTACCTTCAATGGAAAGCATGTAAGAGATATTGCCAAGCTGCTGGACTCTCTTGCAGACATCCTCATTGATCAGTGTGGAGTTGGAATACAGGACGAAGAAGCAGTCATTATGCTTTTCAGCAAGCTTCTCAATATCCTTCCACTTCACCATCGGCTCACCACCGGTCATCATATACAGATGCGGACCAAGCTCCTTGCCTTCGGTAACGATCTTATCCATCTCTTCGAAAGTCAGAGAGCTCTTGTGGCCATAGGTGCCGCTCCAGCAGCCAATGCAGTGCATATTGCAGGCACTGGTCGGATCAAACAGAATGAGCCACGGGATGTTGCAGTTGTACTTCTGGCGGTTCTCACGAATCATCTTCGTGCCGCGGAAGAAAGACTCATATCCCAGATTCAGAAGCATCATCTTTGCATAATGCGGATCCGCATCATCGATCATGCTGTTGATCATCTTCATCCAGCGGTTCTCAGGATTGGAAACATACTTGCGGACTCTCTCAAATGTCTCCGGCTTGGCGTCCTTGTAGAACTTCTGTGCCATGTCGACAATCTTCAGATAAACTTCAGAACGCTCCTGGTAATCACTTGTATTCTTTACCTTCTTTACAAGCTGGTCTGCAACCAGAGACACAGCCTGTCTCTCAGCTGCATGCGAGATATTTTCTTTCATTGATGCCATATCGTTTTCTCCCCTCTATCCATATATGACAGATCATATATACAGGTTATCGCTCATTATTTTGTCACAATGTCCACAAAATGGCATCTACATTTTGCACGACTTGTCAATTCCGCCTCTATCATCACAACTCCTCGGTAAATGTATAGGCTTACAGGACAAATAAAGCGATTCTGCACATATACCAGACTAAACCAATACGCATTCACTTTCCAGCATTTTGCCCATTTCACAAACATTCAAAACATCAGTACAATAGGCAATGACTGCAGGAGGCACCATGAAACAAGTCAGATCCATACTCATCATCATCCTCGGAAACATGCTCTATGCCCTCAGCGTCCAGCTGTTCCTTGTCCACTCCGGACTATTGACCGGCGGCACCACCGGCATCGCCCTGGCCATCCATGCCATCAGCGGCTTCTCCATTTCCCTGTTTGTTCTTATCTTCAATGTCATCATGCTCATCCTGGGATGGCTGATGCTGGGAAAGAAGTTTGCCCTCACAACAATCCTTTCAACCTTCGTCTACCCGATCTCACTGTCCCTGTTTGAAAGTGTATTGAAAAACACAGTTCTGACAAACACACCGATCTTAAACGCCATCTTTGCAGGCCTGGGCATCGGCCTTTCCCTGGGACTGGTCATCCGTGAAGGTGCCTCCACCGGCGGCATGGACATCCCGCCGCTCATTCTCAACAAGCTCTTCAATCTGCCAGTATCCGCTACCATGTATGCATTTGACTTTGCCATACTCATCTTTCAGGCCTTCCTGCATACCCCGGAGGAAGTGCTCTACGGTATCCTGATCGTACTGATCTACACGCTCACTTTGGACAAGCTGTTACTCTCTGGCACTGCCAAGACCGAAGTCAAAGTCATCTCCGAAAAGACAAACGAAATACGAAAAGAAATTCTTCAGGAAATGGACCGCGGTGTCACCATGATCGAGGCAAAGGGCGGCTATGGCCAGGAAAGACAGGAACTGCTGCTGTCCATCATCTCCAACCGTGAACTGCCTGTCATCGAAAAAATCATCCGCCGCATGGACCCTGCTGCCTTTGTCATTGTCTCCCGCGTATCACAGGTAGAAGGCAGAGGCTTCACCATGAAAAAGAAATATCCTAACCATCATTCCATGTGAGAATACAGAAGAGAAAACTGACAATATACAGATGAAAGGCGGATCCGGCCATACAGACACACCGGATGATCCCCGGCTGTCACAATGTGTGCATCCTTTGCCAGCATGCCCTCTTCTTTTTTCATGACCGCATCCATCCGGATGCGCAGATCATCCGCCATGATGCCTGCACACCGGTGTTTCTGTTTCACCACAACAGCCTTATCGGAAAGAATCAAAAAAACATCCCCGCACCTAAGCACCAGACCACCCTTAAACGGAAAAGGAGAATCTGAAACAAGCGAACATGCAAAGCGGCTTTCCCCCTGCATCAGCCAGATCTTCTCACTCGAATGCAAAGCCAGAGAAATACTCTCATCCACCCCGCCCAGATCAAAATGTACTAACAGACGAACCAGCACAAACAGCAGAAAGAAACCACTCGTACAGGCAAGAAACCACACCTGAAACAAAGACAATACAAGAGAAACCAGAATGCCGATTCTGGCAAAAAGGGCCATGGTCAGATACCGGTTGGCAGATAAAAACATGCCGCGGTGATCCAGTCTCTTCCACGGAACACAAAACTCTTTTTGATGATCCAAATCATTTTCCATATCCATAAGTATACTGCGCAGAAAGTAAAACTCTCTGTCAGTTCCCTGCGAAATCCATATGTGCGCAATAATCCGCGCAAAAGCAGCAAAATACACTGATATCGGCACCTGGATCCAATCTATGAGAACAGTAAAAAAGCCCTTAAACAGGGCAGTTTTCGCTTGTGAAGCATTTGCAGAAAATAAAAAAGGCGCCTTAAACAGGGCTCGAACCTGTGACACCCTGGTTAACAGCCAGGTGCTCTGCCGACTGAGCTATTAAGGCGTGCGTTAATAGTATACGGCACCCCAAACATTCTTGCAACAAATATTTTTCATTTCTCGAACCTCGCCGTAACGATCACACGAATATACATCGCAGGAATCCGTATAAAATCGCACTTTTCAGTGCTTCCAGCTTTGCAGGCAGGATCCGAAAAATTTCTTATTTCATTCAGGGAACTTTCCATGTTCATGGCCATACAAGTAATAGCAGGCAGGCAAACTGTCTGCCAAGGATCACCAGTACACCTGGCGGTTGGTTCCCTCCAATGCACACACGAGTAGAGAGGAGTGATGTTCCTTCTATAACGATGCCAGGCATCAGGAGGCAGGCCTATGAGTCCTTATGAGATTGTCATGATTGTCTTGCAGACAGCCATGGTTGTGATAGAAGCTGTATCACTGGGTCGAAATAACGATTCAAAAAAGTAGACCGCCCGATCCCTTAGAAAGATTAGCGATCTACTAATTCAATGGAGGATCACCCGTCATCGGTGGTCCTTTTCCATCAGTATTGTAATGAATCTGCTGGTTCACTGCAAGCCACGCGGCGCTATGATGTGGCGTGGGATTGAATTCAAAGTCAGGCTTTGCTAGTCTAATGGTAAACAAAGTCCAGATATCTGGCGAAGGAGAAGATCATGGGATTTATTCTTGCAGCAGCGATGTCCGCAGGTTCTGTGCTGCGTGACCAGTGGAAGGAATATTTCAGTGTAGATGCACTTGGTGATGATGTGATTGCCGTCAAGTGCACAAAGAAAGGCAGAGCTTTCAACCATGGTAATGACAATGTCATCACCAATGGTTCTACCGTTGCCGTAGCAGACGGCCAGTGCATGATCATTGTCGAACAGGGACAGGTTGTCGATATTGTGGCAGAACCCGGCATCTACACCTATGACAATACCGTGGCACCATCCATTCTGTGCGGTGACCTTGGCGAAGGTATCAAAGCAGCCTTCAATGAATTCGGCAAGCGTTTTTCCTATGGCGGCCAGGCACCTGTTGACCAGCGCATCTATTGCTTCAACACAAAAGAAATGACCGGCCAGAAATTCGGCACGCCGAATCCGGTTCCATTCCGTGTCATTGATGCAAGGGCCGGCATTGATATCGATATCTCTGTGCGCTGCTTCGGCACCTACTCCATACGGATTGTGGATCCGATCCGCTTCTATACCAACAACGCCGGCAACTTCAAGGATGAATACAGAGTAGATGAAATCTCCGGTCAGCTGAAATCCGAGCTGCTCAACGTCCTGCAGCCTGCCTTTGCAAAGATCTCCGAAACCGGCATCCGTTATTCCCAGCTGCCTGGCAAGACCGTTGAGCTGACCAATGCTGTCAAGGAACAATTGAAGGATTCCTGGAGTGCAAAGCGCGGCATCTCGATTGATTCAGTTGCCATTGCCAGCATCTCCGCAGATCCGGAAGATGAAAAGATGCTCAAACAGATGCAGCGCAATGCCGCCTACACCAACCAGAACCTGGCAGCTGCCACTCTGGTAGGCGCCCAGGCACAGGCAATGCAGGATGCTGCCAACAACAGCAATGGTGCTGCCATGGGCTTCATGGGCATGAACATGGCTTCAGCCGGCACCAGTGCCAGCCAGCTGTACCAGCAGGCTGCCGCAAATAACAATGCAAATACAGCAGGCAATACATGGACATGTCCAAACTGCGGCACCACAAACACCGGCAACTTCTGTTCCAACTGCGGCACAAAACGGCCATCCGGAAAGTGGATCTGCCCGAACTGCCACCAGGAGAACACCGGCAGCTTCTGCTCCAACTGCGGTACAAAGAAACCTGCGTGAGTCAGACAATGAGTGAAACTGTTGCCAATTACAAGTGTCCCAACTGCGGCGGTCCGCTCCACTTTGACAGCAAATCACAGAAACTTGTCTGTGACCACTGCGGCTCCTTCTTTTCACCTGATACCTTCAAGGAAAAAGAGACGCCCACGCAGGAAGACACAGAAATTCATACCACTGCTCCTGACACCTTCAGTCAGGACGAAATACAGCATTTAAAAGCCTATACCTGTCCTTCCTGCGGGGCGCAGATCATGTGTGATGAAAACACAGTTGCCACCAGCTGCCCGTACTGCGACAATCCAACCCTGATTCCCTCCCAGTTTGCCGGCAGCCTGCGGCCATCCTCTGTCCTGCCTTTTCAGTTGAACAAGAAAGATGCCGAAGACAAGCTTGTTTCCTTCTACAAAGGCAAGCCCTTTCTGCCCAAGGCATTCCGTAATGACAACCACGTCGAAGATATTAAAGGCGTCTACGTGCCCTTCTGGCTGTATGATGGCAGCGTGGATATCCAGGCTGCCTATGAAGCCACCCGGACAAGAGTCTTCATGCAAGGCGATGACCAGATCACTGAGACAAGCCATTTCCATCTGTACCGCGAAGGAACCATGAAATTTGCCAGTGTACCGGCAGATGCCTCCAGCAAAATGCCGGATGACTTTATGGATGCCCTGGAACCATTCGACTCCAAACTGCTCAAACCATTCGAAATGTCCTACATGGCCGGCTACTATGCCGACCGCTATGATGTCGATGACACCAAGGACTTTCCCCGGGCAAAGCAGCGCATGGAACATTCCACCTGCAAGGCCTCTCAGGAAAGCTGCATCGGCTATGAAACATGCATTCCCATCCATGAAAACACCCAGGCAGTCAGAACCGGCACAGACTATGTCTTTCTGCCAGTGTGGCTGCTGGCCACAAGATACCATGGCAAGCCTTATCTGTTTGCCATGAACGGCCAGAATGGCAGAATGGTCTCTGATGATCTGCCTCTGGACTGGACAAAAGTCATTGTTACCTTCCTGATTATTACTGCTGCCCTGATGGTGGTCATGTTCCTGTTTGTCAACGCTTCAGGAGGTGCCGCATGAAGAAACTGCAGAAAATCCTGATATCTGTTCTGCTGTGCCTGCTGGCTGTCATGCCGGTACACGCCGAAGGACAGACATGGATTCTCGACCATGCCGGTGTCATGAGCGATCAGACCATTGCATCCCTGGCCAGCCGCATTGACAGCATCGTCAGTAACAACTATGTCGGTATCTATGTCCGTCTGGAAAAGGATATGGGTGATGAAACAGACATTGAGCAGTATGCCGAAGATCTCTATCAACAGGAAGACCTCGGTGTTGGCAAAGCCAGGGACGGCATCCTGCTGGTCATGTCATTTGATCAGCGTGATTATGATCTTGCGGCATATGGCCCCCGTGCCAATGCGATCTTTACCGATGCTGCAAAAAAGCAGATTGAAGATGCCATGCTGGCATATTTCAAGGAAGACCAATGGGATGACGGCATCACTGCCATGGTGGATCAAACCGAAACCATCCTGAATGAATATACCGCTTCCGGCGGCAAGCAATATCATGATTACTATGCTTCCCATACCAGCAGCGGCTATTCCGGCTTTGAGCTGTTTCTGCTGTTTGGTGTACCGCCGCTATTGGCATTATTGATCGTCTGGGCCATTGCCTCCCGCAACAAAACAAAAGGCATCGCCGTTTCCGCCGATACCTATGCCACTGGCCATCTGAACCTGAGAAGAAGAGAAGACATCTTCACCCATGTCACCCGCACTGTCACCCATATTTCTCATGATAATGACAGCCATGGCGGCACCAGTGTCGACAGCTCCGGCTTCTCCCATTCCTCCGGTAAGTTCTAAGTCATGCAGAAATGCATGGCTTTTTCATTTTGTACGGCGAAAGATGGATACCATCTGCTTTGCCACAGCTCCCATCAGCACAGTAGGAAGATCATCCGCCTTTGTGCCAAGGAAAGTACCATGATCACCAAAGATAAAGTCAAAGATTCTGCGTGCCTCCGGATCATCCGGACCAATCTCAATAGCCTGAATCTCCACGCCCTTTTTCTTTAACTTCTCCACTGTCTTTTTCGCAGAACCAGGAAACGAAGAAGCACCATCCGTCACTTCAAACAGCAGCCGGATCCGATTTCCACCAGCAATCTCCCGTTCCTGTATCGGTGTGATCTGCTTCAATACTTCCTGCAGGCAGGCACCATCATCCGTAGAGCCCCCATCCCCGCGCAGACGGGTAACAGACAGCATCGTATCTGCTTTCTTCTTGAAGCCGGCATCATCAAAAGACATCACCCGATGGCTCCCTGAACCAAACAGCCACGTTTCAATCTGCACCTTCGTCTGCTGATGGGTTTTCGCCGCATTGGCATCCAGAAACTGCTGAAAATCCTGCAGTGACAGCAATACAATCGCCAGTGCCTCCCGGGCACTTTCCAGCTTACCGGAACGCATCGATCCCGAATTGTCAATCACAAAAGAAATATCCAGATACTGCGGCAGAACCTTAGGCACAGACACCAGCAGATCATTGGCAAAAATACGCAGATCCTTATAATTCTGTTTCTGCTGAGCCTCCACAAAATCACACCATGACACAATCAGCTCATCCACATCCAGATAGCCTTTGCTCTGTCCGGTCTGCCTCACACTGATCTGTCTGCCAGCCTCACCAAACAGCTTCTGCCAGAACTGCTTCATCTTTGCCCGCGCCGGCTGCACTTTACGCTCATAATGCGTAAACAAGGAAATATCATCTGACTGTACGCCAAACGCTTCCAGCTCTCTCTGCCCATGTGTCTTTGCGGCCGCCGACTTCTTCATCTGATGGGATTCCAGCTGCTTTAACATGGCCTTTTTATCCTCTGCCTGCATGGCAGGACCATGCACTTTCTTAGCAGATTTCTGCGGCGTACTTTGTTCACTGTGTGAAGCCGTCTTCGCCAGTTTCATCCGGCTGATATCACCCTTGAAAAGCATGACCCACCCCGGTAAAAGAAACGTCTGAAAAAGATCATCCCGTGCCTGAATGCCCTGCTGATCCAGCTGAATCTGTAAAACGGAATGGCGCAGAAACGCATAGCGCTCCATGCCAAGCACAGTATCCTGCAGATAACCTTTTAATTGCGGATTCTGGATACTGTCAGTCCCATAATATTCCACCTGTAACAAAGCCCCGCCAAGATCCTCATGGGTGCGCACATCACTGTTTTCCTCAGGAAAACTGCCTTCCAACAGCAGCATCTTCCCGATCTTTTTCTTCATGGCAGCCTCACGGTACACCGGCGCCTTCATCTGCACAAGAAGATCAGATGTCCACACATCCACCACATCCAGAAAAGCAGAAAGGGCATTCTGCACACTGGCATACACAATTGATGGCGCATACCCGGGATCATCCTGCAGGCCAAACGAAGATACTTTCTGCAGATAGCATGAAGTAATCTCTTCACATTCCTTTTCAAAGCGCTCTGTCCGCTTCAGATACAAGGAAGGATATTTCTGTTCATCCGGATACAGAGCCAGCGTACTATACAGATGATACAAAAGCGCACTTTCATCCAGGCCGTTTTCCTGAAAGAAAGCCAGAGGCACAATCACCTTCTGCTGCTCAGGAAGAAGCACAAACGTTTCCTGCGTTTCAGACACTTCATACATCAGTCTCTGATCACCAGAAAACGCCGTTAACATCCGCTCTTCTTCTGCTAACAGTGCCTCACATTTTTCCTTTGGCATCTCACTCATACAGATTCACACTCATCAGCTGCTCCACCGTATCCACTCTTGCATAGCAAAGCCTGTCCACCCCGCCATCCAGATTCCGTACCAGACAGGAAGAATCACTCTCTAATACACCATTGTCACACAGCACATCACAAAACAGCGGTGCAGGACGGCACTGCCATGTGCCAAGATTCTTCTCCTGCAGATATACACTGCCCTCATCCGTAAACACAAAGCACACCTGATCATTCTGCAGAGTCATGATCACATTCCCATGGCACTCAGGCACCGCAGCCGGCGGATCCTTGATCTCCTCCAGTTCACTGTCACGCAGCTTCTTACACAAAGCATACACAGATGGATCCAGATCACACTCCTTCAGATGAGAAAGATCCTTCACGACCACTTCTTTTTCTGGTTTCAGATCCCGCGTCATCAATGCTTTGCGCCGATAGTAAGGCAGTGCCTGTTCCAGCAGCTGGTTTTCCTGCTCACACAACAGATCCAGCTGCTTTTTCAAAGAAGGATCCTGAATGCCGGTTCTCATCTCTGCATTCAGCTTCTTTCGCACAGAAACAATCTGCTGTTTCAGCTCTGCAGGTGTCATTTTCCCTGATCCAGACTGTCCAGAACGGCAGCCCCATGTTCCAGATCGCGGATCCTGGAATCCTGTGCCATCAGATCCTTTGCCTGCATGTCCACATCTTTGTCAATCTCAATCTGACTGGAAAGAGAATCCGGCAGAGATTTCCGCTCTGGTCCTTTGCCAAACAGCAGGGTAACAACATCCTGACGGGACAGATGTTCCAGACTGAGGATCTCATGGCTGTAAGGCAGTACCCGAATCTCTTCCAGGGTAAGGCCAGCCTCACCCTTTGCCCTTGCCGGTACTTTCCAGCCCTCATTTTCCGAAAAGAAGCCATAGCGCACTGCCAGTGACAGCAGCAGATTGCGGTCATCGTTGTTTGTCACAGAAGAAAGGAAGCCATACCACAGTGCCATAGACAGATCCATCTCTTCCCCGAAGTTCCATGTATCCAGTACATGGATGATACTGCGGATGGACAGAACAGCCTCATTGAGCACCGGTACATCACCATTCTCACTGGCAGAACTTCTGCCTTCAAAGATCAGCTGGGATGTACGGGCAAGCTGGGCAAACCGCCACAGTGCGTCCACACTGATGGAAGGATCCGGCAGATCCAGGCTGCCATCATCATTGCAAAGATGCTCAATGATCAGCCGGAAAAGCTCATTCTCACCAGGATTCTTCTGCTGGGCCAGGGTGCCTTCTGTACTCTGAGGCACATAGTTATAGGCAATGGTTGTAAACCGCGACTGAAAGGCCGGATTGAGCACATTGGTACCCTCATAGGACACGGTACCTGTGGACAGATTGCCAGTGCCGATCAGACAGAATCCATCCGCAATCTTCACTGTGCCAATGCCGGTAATGTAGGCAGACTGACCGGCATGATGCTGCAGAATATCATTCAAAGCAATCAGGTTGGGCATCGCAATCGTATTGATCTCATCAATAATGATCGGCTTTCCTTCCTTCAATGCCTTCAGCACCTCTTTTTCCACCTTTTCCACAACCGTGCCAAACCCGCTGTTTTCATTGATATACATGCTGGAATACGTCTTCCATCCCGCTAACATCAGCTCCATCTGCTGCTGCGGATTCATCACATCAAGCCGTTCCTTGTTTGCCTCCAGAAACTGCTCAAAGTCCTGCAGAAGACTGTTCAGCTGATCACCATACGATTCCTTTGAACCGGCATGGGCCAGCTTCAGTGTCTTCTCTGCAAACATATCCTGTGCCGTCAGATTGTGTGAGCCGGAAATAAAGTACGGATGGCATGGTGTTTCCATCACCTGTTTCAAAAGATCCGGATACACCGACCCAAACCAGCTCAGTTCTTCATTCCGGGAAGCACCAGGATGTTCTCTGCGCCATGCGGACAATGCTTTTGACAGCTCTGCATACAGCGTGCGGCGGTGCATGGCATCCTGACTGGCTTCCAGGGCAAGCTGGGTCTTGCCGCTGCCAAGATGGCCGACAAGATACACCGGAATGCCTGCTGACAAAGAATCAGAGATCTGCTTCATGGCCCGCTGCAGATATGGCACCTTGACCAGCCGCCCATCTCTTTCATCCGCAATGTCCTGCAGAACCTGACGGGAATACATGACATAGAACGCATCCGGATCAATAGCAGCCATAGCTTCCTTCTGCTTCTTCAAGCCAAGCAGACGGCTGGCATGCCGGCGGCTGTCAGAGGTAGAGCGGCGGATCCCATTGACACTGGATGTACGGGAGTTCTCCTGTTCCATCAACAGCAGCAGCTGCTCATATGCCTGCTCCATAGCAATCTCATCCAGCCGGTTGGCAGCGTCCTTCTGCTGCTGGCGGACATAGTCTGCATATTCCTTTCCAAGTGCTGTCTCATCCTTTTCACCCGTCCGCAGACATGCTCTTCTTCTTTCTTCCAGCACTGACAGTTTTTCCATGATCATTCTCCTTCATAAAAACAAGAAAGCACCGGCTGCGAAAGACAAGTGCGATCCTACAGCAGCCGGCGCAATCAAACTCAGATAATGTGATATTCCTTGAGCATCAGCTCAATATCCGTTCCCTTGATCTTCTTCTCAATCTGCTTTCTCACCAGCAGCGGCATCTTGATCTCAGGCTTCTCACCATCCAGCATCTCGCTGGCCGCATTCAGCAGATAGCGGATATCATAGCGGCTGGCAAATACTTCCGGCACCGCTCTTTCCACACCTGCCAGAATGTAGACAGCTTCCATCGCGGTACGTCCAGAATATTCAATCGTAAATACGGTATCACGGCCCGGCTCATCCAGTGTCTCGGCAAACTGGCCAAGGAAGGCAAAGTTCACAGCATTCTTCGGTACAACATACGGACGGTCACCGAAGGCACGCGGCATGAACATACTTGTGATAAACGGCATCATGACCGGAATGGCATGGCAGGTATCCGCCAGCTCCGGAATCTGATCCACCGGTGCACCGATGTGGTACAGCCACTCTTCGGTAATCTCACGGCCGGTGCTCTCCTGCATGGACTTCTTGATGTAGTTGCCTGGTGTATCAACGAACAATCCATAAACCCAGACCTCAAAGTCCTTCTCAGGCTGGCCATAGTACTGTTCCTGACGGTTGATCGTCCAGCTCATCAGCCAGCCGGAATCCTTGGCCGTCACAATACCGCCGGTGCAGATATGTCCGCCATATGGAGAACGCTTGGTAATATTCTCAACCAGCTTGACAATGCGCGGATCAGAAACCGTGATCGTGCAGCTCTCCCACTTGGACTTCTGGGGATTGCCGCAGAACTTGTCCGGATGACCGAACTCATCAGACTGTTTGGCAATGTTCTTCCACATCTCCCAGCAGCCTCCCAGCTTCGGATCCCACGGTGCCGGCTTATCGGTAGAGCCATAGGAAGAAGACTCAGTCATGGAACCATTGGTAATGAAGCACAGATCATTGTCAGTCAGATCAATGCTGCAGTCATTGCCATCCTTGTCATGGGCAACAATCTTTCTGGCTGCCTTCTTTGTATCGGTAATCTCAAACTCCACATTGGTTACCGTCACGCCATAGCGGAAGTTGCAGCCGGCAGCCTTGAGGTAGTTGATCATCGGTGTGACAAAGTCTGTGAACTGGTCACGGCGGCAGAACTGCAGGGCAGAAAGGTCTGCCAGGCCGCCGACATGGTGGATAAAGCGGTTCATATACAGCTTCATCTCAAGGGCACTGTGCCAGTTCTCAAAGGCAAACATTGTCCGCCAGTAGCACCAGAAATCAGAATGCAGCAGGTCATCAGAGAAGATTTCCTCAATGGACTTATCCTGCAGGGATTCATCACTCATCATCAGGAAGTTTGCCAGCTCCATGGCATTCTTCTGACCGAGGTTGAACTTGCCATTGTCATAACGCTTGCCGCAGTCGGTAGTAATACGGCAGTTGGAGAAGTTAGGATCATCCTTGTTGATGTAATACAGATGATCCAGCACAGACACATTCGGATCTTCAACAGACGGCAGAGAGTGGAACAGATCCCACAGAACTTCGAAGTGGTGGCCCATTTCACGGCCGCCTCTTGCAACATAGCCGATGTTGGAGATGACTTTGCCATCCAGACAGCCGCCCGGAATGTCCAACTGTTCCAGGAATGTGATCTTGGAGCCATCCATGTGGGCATCACGGACCAGGAAGCAGCCCGAAGCCAGAGCACCGATACCGGTACCGATCAGATATGCCCGCTTGTCATCAATTCCCTTCGGCTTGCGGGTGTGAATCAATGCATCATAGTCACCAGAGAAGAAATGCAGTCTTGGATCTTTTGATTTGATATGATAGTCCATCTTGACCTCCTTGTTTGCATATCGTTTGTACCTGTATGATATCGGTTTCAAAACCGGATGCCTTCAGACACAAAAAACAAAGTCTCTGAAAATCAGAGACTTCTCATCATTTGTCTGAATTCTTCAATTTTTTCTCATTGGCAGAACGCCGCAGTGCCTCCTCAATCGAACCATCCATCAGAAAACCGATCCGATTGATGATATATTCCGGCTTTTCCTTCATGCCGCCGTCAATCCAGTGCAGCACAATCGAAGTCAATGCACACCGGAAGAAATGCGCAATGAGCAGACGGTCTTCCTTCCTTGCATCAAGGGAAGGATTGATACTGTTGACAAAGCGGATCATGATATCACCGCTGACATTGTAAATATAGTTCTCCAGATCCTCCTTGCGGATGGAATGGTAAATATGATCCAATGCGACCTGATTATCCAATGCCGGCTGGGCTGCCACCAGGAATGACTTTTCCCAGGAAGCGGTCTCATCATAGGCTGCTTTGACCTGCTCCATATTCTCCTGGAAATATTCCTGGATAATGGCATAGATATCGGCATAGTAGTAATAGAACGTATTGTGATTGATGCCGCAGTCTTCACACAGAGCACGCACTGTGATCCTGTTCAGCGGTTCTTTGTTCAGCCGGTCAAGCAGCGCCTTCCGGATCATCATCTTTGTCTGATTGCGCATTGCATCATCTCCTTTCCTGCATCATTCCGGCATCAGCATACAGCCATCCTTCATGACCATGCGGTCATCAAAGGAAATTGTCGGATGCCATGTCACAAGGTCAAAATGCCCGCTGGCATTCTGCTTTCCGCCAAGGCCGATATTCCTGCCCAGGCCGATATGGAAGGTGCCATAGGTGCTTTCATCCTCGATATAGCATTCACCTGCACAGCGGCTCTTGTCATTGAGGCCAATACCAAGCTCACCGCCCACGAGCATGCGTTCATCATGATAGGAAGCGATATAATCCGCAAGCCTTCTGCCCTCAGGACTATCATCAATCCGATCAATGCGGCCATGTGAGAAATGAATGCGCACAGGTGATTTTACTTTGCCAATATAACCAAAACTGCCATCACACACAAGTGTTCCTTCCGTTGCCGTTTCCACAATTGGAATACAGATTTCAAAAGATGCCGAAGAAAAGTTATGATGCGGCCAGAATGTGCCATTGAAAAACGTAAAATCCCGGCCTGCCATGGAAAAGGTCAGATCCGTACCAAGGGCAGTTGTAATATGCACCGAAGAAGGATGGCCGATCATGCCCATGGCCGTTTCAGCCAGAATCCGCGTTTCATCCACATCCATGGTAATGAAATCAAAGCCAAGCATGGATTCCCCGTTATTTACTGACAATGGCAGTGACAGCATTTTCTTGCCGGATGATACGGCAATCTCCGCTGCCTTTGTGGTAATGATTGAATAGTCGCTGGCACCGATAATGACATCATAAGGACGGAAGATCTGCGGATTCAGATCAAAGTAATCCCCGACATGGATGCCTTCCTGCTCGACAAACAGGATACTGACAACCCCGCCAAGATCCTCAGCCGCATTCTGCAGCAGCCGCACCTCACCATAATGCTTCACTGATGTGACAAGACAGATCCTGTCACCAGGGTGCACTTTCACCCAGTCACGCATGATAATGCGTGCCCCGCGCACCATTTTGAAATGTTCCATTTACTGCCTCCGCATCGCAATGGCAATACCATCGCCAACATCCTGATAAAACGTGGTATCAAAGCGCTCATCCGCCAGAAGATGGGCACGGAAAGCACCGATCTTATGCACCATCTGCACCGTAGAACGGTTATGGGTCAGACTCTCATCATCCACCATGCCATGAAAGTTCAGATTATCAAACACAAAGAAAGATCCAGGCCGTGTATTCACCCAGAAATGTTCCAGATAGCGCCGGTATTGCGACTTGGCCGCATCCACAAACACAAGATCATAGACTTTCTCTGTGGAGAATTCTGCCCCGTCACACAGATAACAATGCACCCTCTCACTCAGGCCAGCAGCCTTCACATTCCTGACAGCCTGCGCATACATCAAAGGATTAACCTCCAGTGTATCCACCGTCATATCCCACCGCACATTGGCCATCTCCATCGCAGATAAACCAACGGCTGTGCCAATTTCCAGAATATCCCGCACCTGTGAATGATCCCGCAGCCATGCTAAAAGAAAGACCATGCCGTCATCCTTCATCACCGGCACATGTTCTTTCCTTGCCTGATCATGTATTTCCTTGAATCTCTGCACCATGCACACAAGATTATACCAAACTAACAGAAAAAGGCCTGACCAACGTCAGACCATCAAATACATGAAAGCTAACAGACATCATTCATCTTCAATCAATTGATGTGATACGATTTTTCCTTCTTTGGCTTCCTGTATTCTCCTGATGAGTTCATCTGATTCCTGCCGGGTAAGTCCATTCTCATCCCGTAGTGAAAAATCAACGCGCTGATCACGTACAGCCTGCCTGATCATTGCCAGTACAACCGAAGACATTGTAAGCCCAAGCTCATCACACAGCGCATTAAACGCAGCTCTTGTTTTCCTGTCAATCTTAAAGGTAAAGTTTGTCATTTCATGATCTTCAGTCATGCGCAATTCCTCCTATCAAAGAAAGAATAGCTATAATGAATGTGTTATTCAAGGCTTTAATATGTGTTTCTTATGTGTGATTTGCTTTTATATACATTTACCACACATTGCCAAGATAAACCCATGAAAGGTATTTCTGTGCACATTTCTGCAGTTCCTTCATGTGATCTACATCCGTAGCAGGCAGCTGATAATGATATCTTGGGAAGTATCTGCTCAGATGCAGAGGAATCTCTTTGGACAAAGATGCCAGCCAGGATGCCTCTTTCTCAATGAATGCTTTACTGTCATTTTTACCGGGAATCACAAGGGTTGTCACTTCCAGATGACACTTGTCATATACATAGGCAATGGCCTGTTTTACCAGATCCAGGCTGCCATGCAGGTCCTTCTGATAGAACTGTGCATCTCCTTTAAGATCAATATTCATCGCATCGACATATGGCATCAGTGTTTCCATTACTTCATGTGAAATACAGCCATTGCTCACCAGCACAATCTTCTTTCCCTGCGGTTTCAGAATCCTGCCACAATCACGGATATACTCCCAGCCGATCAAGGGTTCATTGTACGTAAAGGCAAGGCCGATACTCTCCGGATGGGCCATGACAATCTGTGCCAGCTGATCCGGCATGACTGTTCGATAGTCCACATGATGTTCATCCACCATGGAAATCGTACTGTTCTGGCAGAACGGACAGGCAAGATTGCAGCCATAGGAGCCAACAGACAGAATCAAAGAACCGGGATAATAGCGCGCAAAAGGCTTTTTCTCAATAGGATCCATGGCAATGGCGGTCAGCCTGCCATAGTTATCACACACATTCTGCCCATGGACATTTCTTCTTGCCCGGCAGAAACCTGTCTTTCCTTCCATCAGATGGCAGTGGTGCATGCAGTAATCACATACAATCTCAGACATGGCGTGTCACCGTGAATCTCTGCAGCAGCACATGATCACTGTCCGGATCAATGCCGCCCTTCTTACAGGCAATCTGTACCTGCTGCTTCACACTGTCCACACCATCCAGATCCGGCAGCAGCAGACCTCTTCTGCCATCACGGGTAGAACAAATCACACCATACTTCTTCACATCCAGATCGTGCATCTCACAGGATTCCGGCTTACTTAATACATCCACACTGATGCTCAGATACGGCAGTTCCTCTTCCTCTACAGGTGTAAACCTTGGATCTCTGGAACATGCCTCAATCGCATTATGCACAATCTCCTGGGCAATATTCTCTCTGACAGGAAGAATAGTGCCAATGCATCCCCGTAACATATCATCCTTATGCAGTGACACAAACACACCAGCTCTGCCGCTCATTTCTTCTGGCACTTCATGCACTTTCAATACCTTTCCATCCCTGACATACGTCTCAATGGTCTTTCTGGCAAGCGATACAAAGGCATCTTCCTTAGCCTTTTCACCCTCTACCTTTGCCTGCTGATCAGCCAGATACTGCTTCAGAAAGTGCCGGTTTTCATCTGCACCTTCCCGTTTGACATGCACAACGCCATAACCAATGCCAAACGGTGCTTCATGCGACCATTTCTCACACGACACATCATAGCCATCAAAAGCACCAGCCATGATCGTAAAGCTGCGGTGGCCGCACTCCATCGCTGCATCCAGGAAATTTGGATCATAGGCAAGCAGTTCCCCAAAGTTTCCCGAAGCCATCGTCTTCATGATCCGATCATCATACACACTGCCTTCCGGATGGCAGCCATAGCTGGATCCCGGCATGCAGTGAGAAAGATCACCGCTTGCCACAAAGACGGCTTTCCTGCCAAGCATTTCTGCCGCCTTCTCCAGATACATGCCAAACTCATAATGCATGGCCAGCGAGAAGCCGGACAGTGACAGACGCACAAGCTTATACCCGGTATATTTCTGATTGATGTAATACAGCGGCACAATCGTGCCATGATCCAGGAATACATCCCGGTCATACTCTGTACCGCACGGAAAGTCAGGATCCTTCACCTTCTGCAAGGCATCAATAAACTCTGTATCATACGATACTTCCATCTCAACATTGGCACCAAACCGATGCAGATCACCATAGGCCCGCTCTCCACCAGAAACGTTGAACCAGTCCCGGTACAGCACTGCGTGCGGACTGGAAAGAATGATCAGATCCGGTGCAATCTCTGCAATCCTCTCTGCCACTTTCTGATAACCGGCAATTGTTGCTTTACACTTATTGGTTTCCGCATGGCCAACCTCAGGCACAGCAATCGGCGGATGCGGTACCATAAACCCTTCCACAATCATGCCATCACCTTCCTTCAGACTCATTATAATCTGTTTAAAAGCAGCAGATACGATATCCAGGATGCCCGAAAATAAAAAAACTAGACCGTTGCCAGCAGCAACCGTCTTACAAAAACCTATTGGTTTTTTGATGTGGTTAAATCTTACAAGATTCGTTTCTGTGCGTCAACTGTCTTACAAAGAAACTGGAATACACGCTTAAAATTGAAAATGATCGTTAAACCATTCCGCATGATTATGCATTCTGACGCAAATACATCCAGTTCACTGCAGCACAGCCAGAAGATTCCCTGCACAAGTATCAAGATCTTCCTTGTCATACAGATACTTGTCAGCTTCATTCTTGAAAGTGGAAATGGTCTTACTGTTTTCCAAGGCTGGAATCATGGCAGAAAGGCTGCCTTTATTCTTTGTGATCTGATCTCCGGCCATGGCTTCATAGCTATCCATCATATGATTGTCCTGCAGAGTCTTCAAGGCAGTCTGACTGACCGGCACACCCTTTTCCGTGCCCTGCAGCTTTGCCATATCCGGATCATTCATCATGAAATTCAGCAGCTCACCAGCTTCCACCGGATGATCGGTATACACATTGATGGCAAACATCGTGGCCGGCTTGATATGCCAGCCTGTTGTGTCCGGTCCATTGAGACCAGGCATCTCACCAAGCACAACCTCATTGCCATTTCCGGCAAGATCATCACAATACCGGCTGGCATCAGAACTCCAGCAGCCCGCACCTGCGGTCTTGCCTGAAACAAACGAAGTCGCATCAAACTCATCTACAGACGGAATGACTTTTTCATCAATCATGCTCTTATAGAACGAAAGCATGGCTTTCATTTTATCCGCATCTGCACGCAGAGTACCATCCTGCTCAAACAAAGGCTCACCATAGGTCTGCTGGTACCATGCGGCCAGAGAAAGGATCAGCTGTTTCTTGGTCAGGCCAAGGGGATAAATGCCATCCTGGCTCATGACTCTGGCTGCCGCAAACAGGTCATTCCAGGAAGAAGGAATGGACAGGCCATAGTGGTCATACAATGTCTTGTTATAGAAGAATGCCGTCGTATTATAGGCAATCGGCAGGGCATTCAGCTTTCCATCCACCGTACCAAAGGCCAGATCTTCCTTGGAAAAGTTGGAAAGATCAACGACATCAGCAAGCTTGTTCAGATCATAGTAGCCATCACCATCCGGTGAATACTCTGCCAGCCAGTTATAGTTAATCTGCATGACATCTGCGCCTTCATGGCTTGCCATGTAAATCTTGTTGCGCTGTTCAAAGCCATCCCACACACCATACATATGGGAAACCGTAATCTCCGGATGCTGTTCATGAAAGAGCTCCAGTCCGGATAATGTATAGGCATGACGGTCATCATTGCCCCACCAGGACATCGAAATCTGCACAGTATTTTCATTACTTACAACGACTGTCTTCTTTGTACCTGCGCAGCCTGACAATACCATGGCAATGACCACTATTCCTGCGACAACCCATTTATGCCATCTTTCAGTCATCATACGACGCTCTGCCCTTTCCACTCTGCTTTGCCTCATACAGACTGTGATCAGCCTTGCGGTACAGATCATCAAAGGAATACTCACCAGGTCCTTCCACAATTACACCGGCACTGAAAGAGATCTCACCCTTCTCATGTGCAAACTCTCTGGCAAAGGCATCATACAATGCCTGCATCAAAGCATGCACTTCCTGCTCCACCTGTTCTTTGTTTTTATCTGTATATGCCGCAAAGGCCGCAAATTCATCACCGCCAAGACGGCCAATCATGTACTCTTTGGGCAATACCGCCTTCAGAATCACAGCAGTCTGCCGGATCACTTCATCTCCGCAGGCATGGCCCAGCGTATCATTGATCTGCTTGAAATGATCCAGATCCATCATCATAAAGACATTGGCCTGCTTGCCTGTATAGGAAGAAAGTTCTCTGGATACCATGTCTTCAAAGGTCTGTTTGTTCAAAAGGTCCGTCATCAGATCATGGGCTGCCTTGTCAGACAGATCATCGACCATGCCATTCATGGATCTGCCCATCCGCAGATAAATCAGCACACCCGCTGCCAGCATTATCACCGCAACACCTGCCACCGTCCAGATCATCCGGATACGCAGTGCATGATTATCCTTCATCAGTGTCTGCAGAGGCATTGTACATACCACCCGCCAGCCATTGCTGCAGGTATTGCTGTTAATCAGAGTATTATCGGAAAGCACTGTAGCACTGCTGTCCATACTGGCAATCACATCAGAGATACTTTGATCCAGCGTTTCACCAATCTCACTGTCATTGGAAGAATACAGAATCTGGTTGTTTCCATCCACCAGCCGGATGGTCATATCCTGCAGCTGTTCCGGCAGTTCAAAGACCGTCTCCAGCTCTCTGCCATAGAATGACACAATAGCAATGGCATGATCATTCAGCCGCTTGGCATAGTACAGCCGGTCCACATTGCCCTGATGGCCAAACGACCACCCATCCATCGTCTTTTCACGGGTAATGGAATCCGCAAACTCCTGGTACATGCCGCCATTTGGAAACATGGCATTGGTCACTTCCGAAATCATGCCGACATTTTCATCATTGGCATACACAATGCCAAAGTCAGAAAAATTCTCTGTCAGGCCAAGCCGTACAATTTCCTTCTCAATCTCGTCCTCACTCTGAATCTTGTCATATTTGCTCAAAGAAGAATCACTGGCATCAAAGGCATAGTATTTCTCATCAGAAAACAGCAGGGAAACAGTGTTCTCCACCTTATCCAGGTAAGATTCAATATTCAACTGCAGCTGCCGGCTGTCTGCTGCCACCAGATTGGAAACATAGTTCTGCAGCGTATCACTGGTCCGCTTTAAAAGAATCCCCGTCACCACAAACGACAAAGCCGTCATGATCACGGCAAACAGAACAAGTTCACCCAATTGTATCTGTCTGATTTTCTTATTCATCTTCCTGCTGTATTCACTCCCCCAAGAATATCAAGCTGCCTGTCTGAATAAATGGTATTACAATCCACATAGATGGCAAGACAAAGACCTGCTGTTGTCTTCTTCTATTCCTTGTCACCTTTGCCAAAATGACTCAGCATTTCATACACAGCACGTGCAAACGTATCCCGGCTGGTATTCTTTTCATCAATCATGGTGCTGTCAATCACCGCAGTCCCTGCAAACTTCCAGCCTTCCACCTCACGCAGGCCAAAGATCCTTGTGCGGATCTCACCTGTCAGCTGCGCAATGTCTGCTTCCTTTTTATTCTGCAGCAGTAAGAAGAAATGGGCACCGGCAATGCGGCCGATCACATTTTCACGTCCGGCCGCCTCACATAACTGCTGGCCAATGGCCTGCAGAACTGCATCGCCTGCTTTCTGGCCATAGGTATACAGAAACAGCTGATATTCCGGAATCGATACATGCATGAGTACAAACGGCTCATCATGTTCCCAGAACTGGCGCAGATACAGACGGAAGCTGTACAGGAAGCCAGTTGTATTGGCAAGTCTGGTAACCGGATCCACCGTCTCAATCTGATCCAGTTTGCCCGCCATCTGCAGAATCTCATCCTGATCAATGAACCAGCCCATCAGGCCAATAATCTTCCCATCCAGATAAATCGGCATCTTATTGGCCACAATGGTATGCTGGACACCCTTGGCAATACACGTGCCGATCTTCTGATATACCCTTCTGCCATGCTGGATCACATCCAGCTCATCATCACGGAACGGTTCCTTCTGCACATGCCAGTGCATATCTTCATCTGTTTTGCCAATAATATCATCCACGGAAGAAAAACCATAGTAGTCAAGGAAACTCCGGCTCGCACCGACAAACCGCCTGTTATTGTCCTTCCAGAAGTATTTGGGGTGAGCATACAGCTCCTGATTGCGCCAGAGAACCGAACGGGTGATGCCCTTGCTCACGGCATCCTGAATATTTTCCCGGCCGTCATCATGTTCAATATTTTCATCGGTAATCTGCTGAATCGTCTGCTCATCCAGGCCAGCCGGAATCATGACATTCAGAACCTTCTGCCCATTGGTAGAAGGAATATTCATGAAAATGTCCTCTTTCCAGGCAAACTGTCCATCTTCATCCAGAACCCTGAGCATTGTGCTCAGCATCTTATGCTTATCTGCCTGCAGACGTTCTCAGACAGTGTATCCAGATTCAAAAAGGCCTTTGCCCTGTCCTGATCCGGCGGATAGACAAATCCGGCAATCCAGTCATAGACTGCCTGAGAAGCAGATATGCTTTTATCACCGGTGCCAATGGGTTGATCGGAAAGAGAAGATTTCACGCCATACATGGTCATTGATGAAAGATCATAAACAGCAATATCATCACAGATGAAATACAGATTTTCAAAGTAGTCCGCATTCTGCTGGAATTCCGTCTTGGTATCCACATCGATGTATCTGATCTGCATGGCATAGATATCATGGTCTTCATAGCTCGCTGCCACATATCCGCTCAGCTGCAGATAATGATTGCCGGATGGGAAGGTAATGGTCTGAACACCCGGCAGTTTGCGCAGCTGTTCATTGGCAAAACGGCGGTAAAAGTCATGCATCAGATTATCCGGTGTATTGATGATATGAAACCATGCCGAAAGATCCTTCATGCCTGCTTTCTTCAGCACGTTCTCATATGCCTCGTTGATAAACACGACCCGCATGCTCTGGCCATCATCCTCCACCACGCACAGCGTCGTATCTGTCTGATAGTCAATGCGGCCAATGTCATCATAGTATTTCTTCCAGCTTAACGGCTCGAGACCCATGGCATGGCTGTGACAGAACACATCAAACACAGATCCCGCCATCGGCCTGCCAAAATAGAAGCCCTGAATCTTCTCACAGCCGATCCGGCGCAGGAATTCATACTGTTCTTTTGTCTCAACACCCTCAGCCAGTGTCTGAATGCCGATCCGCTTGGCCATGCGCACAATATCTTCCAGAATGATTCTGGCTTTCTTTGATGCAGTGGACAGAAAGCTCATATCAATCTTCAGCTCATCAAAGTCAAGATCCTTCAGGGCACCAAGGGTCGAATATGCCGTACCAAAATCATCCATCCAGACCTGATAGCCAAGGGCATGGAATTTCGTAATGCAGGAAGAAAGAAGAGACTGCTGGATAAAGGCACTCTCCGTGATTTCGATGTTAATCAGCTCACGGGGTACCTGATACCAGCTGGCAATCTTTTCAATTCTCTCCACGACATCATCATGCAGGAAATCACGGCGGGATAGATTGATGGATACCGGAATGATCTGTTCTGCTTTCTTATCAATCAGGGTATGGAAATCACGGCAGACACATTCCATGACATACAGATCCAGATCAAAGATCCTGCCGTTTTCTTCCAGAACCGGAATCAGATCACCGGGAGAGATCATGCCATAGTCAGGATCAATCCAGCGGCACAAGGCCTCGGCACCGCACACCATGCCTGTCATACTGCGCACAACCGGCTGATAATAAATGTTGATCCAGCCCTCATTCATTGCCTGTTCGAAGTGGGACAGCAGATAGCCTTTCATATCCGGCAGTTCTTTGTTGATATCGTTCATACTCTCCTCCTTCAGACCAGCACTATGATGGAACAGATCAATGGACGTGCATAGTCGAAGTTGAACAATGTTACACTTCTGAAACTGCAGATCATCTGCCGGCAATTGATTCAATGCATGAAACCAGGTCTGTTATCTAATCAAACTCTGTTACCTGCATCATAGCAGAAATCCAGTCTGATAGCGAATCTGCAGAAAGAAACTGCCTATCGTGAAATGCAAAAAACCAATATTGTTCAATTTGATGATATGATGCAGACAGAAGATCCAACAGGAGGCACTGATGAAAGAGCTCAATATTCATGATCTGAAACTGAATCCATTTGATCTGGTTGGCAAGGACTGGCTTGCCCTGGCCGCTGGCAATGAAGCAGATGGTTACAATGCCATGACAGTCGCATGGGGCCAGCTTGGCTCCATCTGGAAGCGCAATGGCCATCCCGGCTGTCTGCCCACTGCCATCTGCTATGTAAGGCCAAGCCGCTATACCAAACAGTTTGTGGACAAGGAGGAACTGTTTACGCTGAATCATTTTCCTGCCCAGTACCGCAAAGCACTTGGCTATATCGGCTCTCATTCTGGAAGAGATGAAAATAAGCTGGAAAAAGCAGGACTGACACCAGTGTTCACAGATGGCACAACCACATTCCAGCAAGCTGATCTTATCTTTGTCTGCCGCAAAATCTATGTACAGGATCTGCAGGAAGAATGCTTCACAGACAAAGAACTCATCGATACAAACTATCCCCAGCGTGATTTCCACACCATGTACATCGGCGAGATTCTGAAAGTGTACAGTCAGGAATAATATGATTCTCAACACCGGAAGCCGGACTGACATTCCGGCTTTTTACAGCAAATGGTTTTACAACCGGGTGAAGGAAGGTTTTGTGTGTACCAGGAATCCCTACAATCCAAAGCAGGTAAGAAGGTATCAGATCAATCCTGATGTTGTAGATATCCTTTCCTTCTGTACCAAAAACCCCGGACCAATGCTGTCACGCATTCATGAACTGGATGCGTACAGGCAGTTCTGGGGTGTTACCTTGACGTCCTATGGCAAAGATATCGAGCCCAATGTGCCTGATAAGCATTTGATCATCAAAGAGATCCAGGCATTGTCCAATGCCGTTGGCAGACAGGCTGTATCATGGCGCTATGATCCCATCTTCATCACTGAGAAGTATGCCATCGATTACCATCTGCGTGCCTTTGAAACAATCTGTAATGAATTACAAGGCTATATCAGCTTCTGTGTCATCAGTTTCATTGATCTCTATGCCAAAACAAAACGAAACTTCCCGGATGTCCAGGAAGTTTCATTCCAACAGCAGGCATATCTTGCAGAAAGGATGTCTGCCATCGCCTCCGCCCATGGCATCCCGATACGGGCATGCTGTGAAAGCCAGTCACTGCAGAAATATGGCATCATTACCGATGGCTGTATGACACGCCAGGTACTGGAAGAAGCCACAGGCTGTCATCTGACTGTGCCTAAAGGCAAAACGGCTGCCAGAGCACAGTGTACATGTCTGCTTGGGGATGATATCGGTATGTACAATACATGCGGGCATGGCTGCCTGTACTGCTATGCCAACTACGATAACAATATCGTGAAAGCCAACATGGCAAAGCATGATCCGGATTCTCCCTTTCTGATTGGCAACTATCAGAAAGATGACATCATCATTGATGTGGACCAGAAATCCTGGGTGAACCGCCAGTTATCATTGTTCTAGAAGAAATGCCACCTGATCATCAGATGGCATTTTTGTTATGCAAGATGTAATGACTGGATATCGATGTTATAGATGACGTCTTTGCGTTCCACAATGACGCGCATCTTGCTGGCAAGATCCTTTTCCTGCTGGATATGCAGCAGTAATTCTCTGGTGGGATTGATTGCCGTAGGATAGCCGGTATTTTCAAACATGGTCAGATCGCCATTGGTATCGCCATAGGACCAGCACTGGGACAGATCCAGATCATACTGCTCTGCCAGTTCCAGCATGGCTTTCTTTTTAGAGACACCATCCCACATTGGCACCACTTCACCAGTATATCTGCCATTCTCATCTGTCTTATAGATCGTGCCGCGGAAATCATCGAAGCCATGCCTGGCTGCCATTTCCCGCACCAGCTCATACGGTGAACCAGAGATGGCAATGACCTTGTGGCCCTCTTTCTTATGACGCTCAATTTCACTGCGGGTAAACTGATACACACGGTCACCCTTCTGTTCAATGACCCGCTTTGCAATCAGATCAATATGTTCATGGGAAATGCCGACAATGGCTTCCTTGAAGATCTCGACCATTCTCTGCAGATAATCATCATATTCACCCTGTCTTCTGTCCCAGGCATTGAAGGCAGGCTGCACATCGTTGTACCAGGCTGAGCCATGGATGATTTCATGCGTAATGAGCTTCTTGAACAATTCTGTAATCAAGGCTTCCCGGTAGATCGTACCGTCAATATCGAAGAACGCTGCTGTATTCATACGGCCTCCTGATTAATTCTTCAAGCTGTGAATCGGTGAAGGAATACGGCCGCCGCGGTGTACCATGACATCCGGTTTTACCGTACGCACCGGCATGATCGGGCCATAGCCCATCAGACCGCCGAAGTTCAGTGTCTCCCCGGCTTTCTTGCCAATAGCCGGAATCAGACGGCAGGCCGTTGTCTTGTTGTTGATCATGCCAATGGCAGCTTCATCCGCAATGATTGCTGAGATTGTTTCAGCAGTTGTATCACCTGGCACAATAATCATATCCAGACCAACCGAACATACAGCTGTCATTGCCTCCAGCTTTTCGATGGAGAGCACGCCCTTTTGGGCCGCCGCAATCATGCCCTGGTCCTCGGATACCGGAATAAAGGCACCTGACAGGCCGCCAACCGAACTGGAGGCCATGACACCGCCCTTTTTAACAGCATCATTTAACATGGCAAGGCAGGCTGTGGTGCCCGGTCCGCCGCATGTTTCCAGACCGATTTCTTCCAGAATCTGTGCCACAGAATCACCGATGGCAGGGGTCGGCGCAAGAGAAAGATCCACGATGCCAAATGGCACGCCAAGTCGCTTTGAAGCAACGGTGCCAACCAGCTGGCCCATTCTGGTAATCTTGAAGGCGGTCTTCTTGATCACTTCGGCAATTTCATCCATGGTAGCATCTTTGCCCGCCTTGCGGATGGCCATGCGGACAACACCCGGGCCGGAAACACCGGTATTGATGACACAGTCAGGCTCACTGACACCATGGAAGGCACCTGCCATGAAGGGGTTATCCTCAACGGCATTGCAGAAAACAACGAGTTTGGAAGCACCGAAGCAGTTGTTGTCTGCGGTCTTTTCAGCGCATTCACGCACCACTTTACCCATCAATGCCACGGCATCCATATTGATGCCGGCTTTGGTGGAGCCGATGTTGACACTGGAACAGACGATGTCTGTGGATGCCAGAGCCTCCGGAATACTTTCGATCAATGCTTTATCACCCGGGGTCATGCCTTTCTGGACAAGGGCACTGTAGCCGCCGATGAAGTCAACACCGACTTCCTTGCCGGCTTTATCCAGCGCTCTGGCATACTTGACGGGATCGCCGCCGCTGGCTGAAACAAGCAGTGCAATCGGGGTAACACTGATGCGCGTATTGACAATCTGAATGCCATACTGGGCACTGATATCCTTTGCCGTCTGTTTCAGATTCTTTGCTTTGCTTGTGATCTTGGCAATGATGCGCTCACAGGAGCGGTCAATGTCACTGTCCGCACAGTCAAGCAGGGAAATGCCCATAGTAATGGTACGAATATCGAGACACTCCTCATCAATCATGCGGATGGTCTCTAAAATCTTCTCACCGCGTTCACTCATGGCTCTTCCTCAGATGGTATGCATGGCATGGAAGATTTCTTCATTCATCAGATGAATCTTCAATCCCTGTGCATCTCCCTTTGCCTCAATGTCACTGACAAGCTCGTCAAATCTGCCTTCCTGATCAGATGGCACTTCCACCGTCATGATCATCGTAAACAGATCCTGCAGCACCTTCTGGGTCACATCGGTGATGTTGATCTCACGTTCCGCGCAGTACTGCGCTACAAAAGCCAGAATACCGGGATGGTCCTTCCCAACTACTGAAATGACAGCTCTCATCTTGTCCTCCTGTTATTTATTTGCTTTCTGCCACCAGATCATCCAGTGTCAGTCCACAGTAATACAGTTCCATTTCAAGCCACTGCTTGACCTGTTTCATCGTATCAACGGTAGAATCCTTGCAGTCACTGGACTGTGTATTGTCCGTAAAGTTTGCCGTGCAGGCACCCATCGTTTCCGTATCACTTTCCCAGTTGTAGATGTAATGAATGGTACGGTTGGAATATTCAAAGATATGCTGATCAAAGTCGATCATATAGCTCTCATTGCCATTATTGAAGGTAGACGTGTATTTACTGCCATCGGCGGTATAGTTCAGTCTGCCGACCAGCCGTTTTTGGAAAGTAGCCGTTACCGTGCTTTCCGCACTGTCGTCATCATCACTTAAGGTCTGGATGCTGTCAGTATCAATGTTCTGATAAGACACATACTGTGCTTCTTCCGACTTCTTATCATCACTGATGGAAACAGAGGTGGTGCCAATCTGGGTATAGGTTACCTGTGACTTGTACAGCGTATCTACTTCCTGGCCGGATAATGTGACAACCGTATCAAACTGCACAGTCTCACCGGTGAAATGGCCATCCGAATCAAAGGTATCAGTAATCGTACCGTCCTTGACTTCCAGCCCGTCATACTGATTCAGGCCATACTGGTCATAGCGCTGTTCAAACAGGGAAGACAAAGAATCCTGGGTAATGGTAATGGTATAACTCACATTGCCATTCTCATCCGTTGTACCGGTGATCTTGTCAATCATGCTTTGGTCAAAGGCAAGCGGATCCAGCGGCACCAGCAGAGAGGTCTTCAGCTTATCTGCATCCATGTCCTCATAGTACGTAATGCCATTGTATGTGTTATACAGGCGGTTCCCATACCAGTCACCCGAGAATGTAGAACGCAGGCCATTGGAATCAATATTCTGGCTGATCGTGGCAGTATCTCCTGCCATCTGCAGCACGCCATCCATATCATAGGCATCCATCGTATCATCCGAGTATGTCATCTGATAGGTATTCGAAACAGCCACTGTGTAATTGTCAACGGACACACGGTTATTCACAGACGACACAAAGCTGTCATAGACATCACCCTTCATAGCCGTTGTTTTCACTTTTGAAGAAGCAGAAGCTGAGGCAGAAGAAACTGCCGCAGAACCAGATGATTTACATCCGGTAAAAATCATCATCAGGCAGATCAATCCTGCCAGCATTTGTCTTTTCATATTCATCCGTAACATTATACACTTTCCCCGGACAGAATCACCGGTATCATCACTTCATCCACCATGGCACCAGCATGCTGGCCATGGAAATGACTTGTTTTTGCCGTAAGACAAAGCGGTGTCCGGGCAATGGCAAGATAGTCTCCGATAAATTCAGACAGACGGGGATGGGGAATACCAGGCCCGAAAATTTCCCGGGAAAGTATTTCATCTTTCGACAGAAGCAGGAACTTATCGCCAAAGCGTTCATGAAACAGGTGCACAAACGCATCCTCCAGTCCTGGCTTGAGATAGAAGGCACATGCCCGTGCTTCCAGGGCTGGCATATGGCGGAACATGGCCATCAGTTCCTCATCTTTCTGCAATTCATAGATCGTGCAGTCAACCTGGCCATGGTCGGCAAGCACAAGCACACCGGTATCCTCATCCACCATCTTTTCGAGCATAAGAATATCCTCATTGATCATGGCAAGCTGCCGGTGTGTATCAGGGTGGGAAGGCCCATGTTCATGGAGCCAGGAATCAAAGCCATCCCAATAGACATAGAGAAAGCGAAGATCCGGCTGATGAGACAGTTTTGCGGCAAGCTGGCACTGCTCATGGAGGGAAGCACATGGGTTATGGCCGAAGGAAGGCCAGATGGAATCACAGGGAATGTTCTTCTCTTTCAGCCTGTCCAGAATGGTTGTGACGGGCAGTGTCTTCTGTACAAAACCGTGATATTTTCGGGATGAATATTGTGATTTATCCAGAAACAGAATGACATTATCATCCAGTTCTCTGAAGTACTGGTTCCAGCCAAGCCAGCCGTTTTCAGCTGGGCTTTTCCCGGTCAGCAGTGATGTCGTGGCAGCACTTGTGGTTGGCGGAAAGACGGTCATGCATTCCTTCTTCATCTGTTTTGTAATGGCCAGATCACTGCCATATTTCTGCAGAATGCGTGATCCCATGCCATCCACTAGAACGACAATGACGCATCGGAACGCATGAGATGTCAGCCAGGCAGAAACATCCTTGTCCTGTTCGTATTCACATGACAGCCCATAGTAATGAAACAGGGCACTGGAGATCTGTAATAATCCTGTCTTGTAATCGGTGATGTATTCTTCCATGGCCAAAGTGTAGCACAAAAAGAAAAAGACCTGTGCAGAGGCACAGATCTTGATGTAAATACTCAGATCAGTTCGATATAAGCCATCGGAGCAGCGTCGCCCTTGCGTGTGCCAGTCTTGACAACACGTGTATAGCCTCCCTTGCGGTCAGCATACTTCGGAGCTACCTCATCAAACAGCTTCTGCAGGACAGTCTTGCCTGTCTCTTCATCTGCGACAACGTCACGGATATAGGAAGCAGCTTTTCTGCGGGCTGCCAGATCACCCTTCTTGCCGAGTGTGATCAGCTCATCAACAACAGAACGCAGATCCTTTGCCTTGGCTTCAGTTGTTTCGACCTTACCATACAGGATCACGGAAGTTGCGAGATTTCTGAGCATAGCCTTGCGGTGATCCGCATTGCGGCCAAACTTACGATTCCACATTGTAAATTCCTCCTATCAGTCAAAGGACTTGAAGCCAAGACCGAGCTCAGCCAGTTTATCCTTAACCTCTTTCAAAGATTTCTTGCCGAGGTTGCGGACTCTCATCATTTCATCCTCGGTCTTCTGTGTCAGCTCATCCACGGTCTGGATACCGGCACGCTTCAGGCAGTTGTAGGAACGGACAGACAGATCCAGATCTTCGATCATCATCTGCTGACCCTTGCTCGGCGACTCCTGGCCGCCTTCCTTGACAACATCTTCCATGGAGATGACATCTTCATTGATGCCAGCGATCAGATCCAGATGATCGATCAGGATCTTGGCAGCCATGGCAAGTGCCTTCTGCGGATTGATTGAGCCATCGGTTGTGATTTCCATGGTCAGAGCATCATATTTAACATCCTGACCAACACGGGCCGGATCAACGGAGTAGGCAACCTTCTCAATTGGTGTATAAATGGAGTCTGTATAGACAGTTCCAATACCCTGAGAAGAACCGACATTGAGCTGCTTGTTGATGTCGGCACTCACATAGCCTCTTCCATTCTTGGCCTTCAGTTCCATCTCAAGGCTTGTGCCAGCTTCCAGATGGGCAATGACAAGGTCCTTGTTAAGAATCTCAACCTGTGCCGGGCAGATGATATCACCTGCTGTCACAGTGCACGGTCCCTTGGCAGAGATCTGCAGTGTATAAACCTCATCATCTTCAATCTTCATGATCAGCTGCTTCAGCTGCAGAATGATCATGGATACATCTTCTCTGACACCAGGGATGGTTGTGAACTCGTGGTACACACCATCAACCTTGATTGAGAATACCGCAGCTCCCGGCAGGGAGGACAGCAGAACTCTGCGAAGTGCGTTTCCGATCGTCGTACCAAATCCTCTCTCCAGCGGAGAAAGAACAAATTTTCCGTAATTCTCGGATTCAACGTATTCCTGTACTTCAAAATCGGCGCGTTCAAACTTTTGCATGCAACATCCTCCTCTTTCAGCTCATTAACCGCGGGGTCTCTTCGGCGGACGGCAGCCATTATGCGGGATCGGAGTTACATCATTAATTGCTGTAATCTCCAGACCAGCCGTCTGCAGGGAACGAACCGCAGCCTCACGTCCGGGACCCGGTCCCTTGACGTTGACCTCAACCGTCTTCATGCCCTGCTGTACAGCAGCCTTGCCGGCAGCCTCAGCACACAGCTGAGCAACATACGGTGTAGACTTACGGGAACCCTTATAACCCAGTGCTCCGGCAGAGCTCCAGGAAATGACATTACCTGCCTCATCCGCAATGGTAACGATTGTATTGTTGAATGTTGAATGAATGTGAGCGACACCCTTCGCCACATTTCTGCGGATCTTCTTCTTGCGAGTCTTGGCCGCAGTGTTATTCTTCTTTGTTGGCATCCTAATGTCCTCCTATTACTTCTTCTTATTCGCAACCGTACGGCGCGGTCCTTTGCGGGTACGCGCATTGGTGCGGGTTCTCTGCCCTCTGACCGGCAGACTTCTTCTGTGGCGCAGACCTCTGTAAGAGCCGATTTCCATCAGTCTCTTGATATCAAGAGCAGTCTGACGGCGCAGATCGCCCTCGGTCTTAATGCCGTCAATCTGCTGACGAATTGCAGTCTCCTGCGCTTCTGTCAGATCCTTGACGCGGATGGTTTCATCAACACCGGCAGCAGCCAGGATCTTCTTTGCAGTTGTCGGGCCAATGCCATAAATATAGGTAAGAGATGTTCCGACCTGTTTGTTGTTCGGAATATCTACACCAGCAAAACGTGCCATATTCTATTCTTCCTCCAAATTAACCCTGTCTCTGCTTGTGCTTCGGGTTCTCACAGATTACCATCACAACGCCCTTGCGCTTGATGACTCTGCACTTGTCGCAAATTGGTTTTACGCTAGGTCTTACTTTCATTTTACAAACCTCCTGGTCCAGACATTATTTATGTCTGTATGTGATACGCCCACGTGTTAAATCATACGGTGAAATTTCGACAGTGACCCGATCGCCTGGTAAAATGCGAATGTAATTCATACGGATTTTACCAGCAACGTGAGCACGGATCTCGTGTCCGTTCTGGAGTTTCACCTTGAAGTTGGCATTAGGAAGTGTGTCAGTTACAACACCTTCGATTTCAATGACATCCTGTTTCGACATGTACTCTCTCTTTCTTACGCAATAAACAGAATCAGGGCGCGGACCACCTGTCGATCCGCCCCGATTCCCATTTAAGCAATCTTTCCTAAGGCCTCTTTGATGGCACCGAACACCGCTTCAGGCTTACCGGACGCATCCAGATGCGTCACCAGCCCTTTGCTTTCATAGAAGTCGATGACCGGCTTTGTGCTCTTCTCATATTCTTCCATCCGCTTGGTCAGCTTCTCGACTGTATCGTCGCTGCGCTGCACAAGCTTCTCACCGCAGTTGTCGCATACACCTTCAACCTTCGGCGGGAAATTATGAATATGATACGTAGCACCGCACTTCGGACAGATTCTTCTTCCAGTGATTCTGTCCTTGAGCACCTCAAAGTCTACCTCAAGACCAAGCACACGTTCAACCGGTTTGCCGATCTTTGCTGCAATTCTTTCAAATTCTTTTGCCTGAACCAGTGTACGAGGATAGCCATCCAGGAGATATCCCTTCTGGCAGTCCGGCTCCTGGAGCCGTTCTTCCACCATCGCATTGATGACTTCATCCGGTACAAGCTTGCCGGCATCCATATATGCCTTGGCCTTGTTGCCAAGATCTGTGTGATTGGCAACATTGGCTCTCAGCATATCACCTGTAGAAATATGCGGAATGTCATATTCCTTCAGGATCAGATCCGACATCGTACCCTTGCCTGCTCCGGCAGGTCCCATAATCAGAACGTTCATTTTCTTCTCCCCTTAATTCAGGAAGCCATGATATGACTTCTGCGTCAATTGACCCTTGATCTGCTTCATCGTCTCCATAGCAACGCCGACGACGATGATGATACCTGTGCCGCCAATGGCACTGGATGTCGGAATGCTTGTGAACATCGGCAGCAGATACGGAACAACAGCTACCAGTGTCAGCGCCAGGGCGCCAAGCACAGTGATACGGTTGAGCACCTTATGCAGGTACTGTTTTGTATCATTGCCCGGACGGATACCTGGAATATATGCATCCGACTTGCGCAGGTTGTCAGCGACATTGTCCGGATCAACCTGCAGGTCAGTGTAGAAGAAGGTAAACAGAATTGTCAGAACAGCGTAGAGGCAGAGTCCAAACGGCTTGCTCAGACTCAGATAATTCTGCAGTTTCTGATACAGATCAGCATTGAAGAAGCTGATGACAATCTGCGGTGCTGTCATGATCGAAGAGGCAAAGATGACCGGAATCACCGATGCACTGTTGATCTTCAGCGGCAGATATGTCACATCATTGCGGGCACTTCTGCCCGTGGAGATGCTGTTTGTGTACTGAATCGGAATCTTTCTGACTGCTGTCTCCATGATGACCACGAAGATAACAATCGCAAGATATACGAGGCAGTACAGAGCAAACTGCAGCACGCCATTGAATACTTCGCTGTTTGTATTTCCACCGGCCAGAATGCTGTAAACCTGGGCAAACTGGGTCGGCATGTTGGAAACAATGCCGGCGAAGATGATGATGGAAATACCGTTGCCGATACCTTTCATACTGATACGGTCACCGAGCCAGACCAGGAACATGCTGCCCGCGGTAAGGATGGTAGCTGTATACAGATAAGTGGAAAGGGCACTGTTTTCCAGTACGGAATACTGCTTGTCAAAACCATAGACAAGGGAGTAGGCCTGCACGAAGGCAAGAACGACACCAAGATATCTTGTTGTCTGTTCCAGCTTCTGGCGGCCTGTCTGTCCTGACTTTGCCCATTCGGTCAAAGCCGGGATGACATCCATACTGAGCAATTGCACGATGATGCTGGCGGTAATGTATGGAGTAACGCCCATTGCAAAGATGGACAGTTTCTCCAGGGCACCGCCGCCCAGCAGGTTCATCATGTTAAGAATTGAGTTGTCAGAAATCTGTTTAGCGAGTGCGGTGGAATCCACACCTGGAACAGGAATGGATGAACCGATGCGATAGATCAGCAGCAGTGCCAGAGTAAAGAATATCTTCTTGCGGATCTCCTTGTTCTTAAACATGCTGGCGAACGTATGCATCATGATCAGAGCACCTCTGCTTTTCCGCCTGCTTCTTCAATTGCTTTCTGAGCAGTCTTAGAGAACTTCTCAGCTTTTACGGTAAGCTTCTTCTCGAGCTTGCCATTGCCGAGCACCTTGACACCATCAAGATGCTTCTTTACAAGGCCGGCTGCCTTGAGGGCTTCATAATCAACCGTAACGCCGTCCTCAAACTTGTTGAGAGCTTCAACGTTAACTGTTGCATACTCCTTGCGGGTATAGTTGGTGAAGCCTCTCTTCGGCATTCTCTTGAAGTACGGTGTCTGGCCGCCTTCAAAACCGATGGCAACACCGCCGCCGCTTCTGGAGTTCTGACCCTTCTGGCCCTTGCCAGATGTCTTGCCAAGACCTGAACCCAGGCCTCTGCCAATTCTCTTTCTGGTAAAGCGGGCACCGTCCGTTGCTTTCATTTCATTGAGTTTCATCGGGTTTCCCTCCTTATCGAATCTCAGCGACTTTCTTGTCGCGCAGCTTGGCAACTTCTTCAACTGTCCGCATCTGCTGCAGAGCATTCAAAGTTGCATAGACAACATTGACACTGGTGCGGGATCCATGAACCTTGGACAGGACATCGGAAACACCAGCCAGCTCCAGAATGGAGCGTACTGCACCACCGGCAATAACACCAGTACCAGGAGCAGCCGGAAGCAGGATGACGGAAGCGGCACCATGCTTGCCAATGCTTGTATGAGGAACAGTTCTGTTGTCGTCTACCAGATTGACTCTGAAGACATTCTTGACAGCAGCCTCATTTGCCTTCTTGATGGCATCCGGAACTTCGGCGGCCTTGCCCATACCGAAGCCGATTCTGCCTTTCTTGTCACCGACAACAACCAGTGCAGCGAAACGCATTCTGCGTCCACCCTTGACGGTCTTGCTTACACGGTTGATGGAGACTACGACATCTTCGAACTCTTTCGGTTCCTGACGTCTTCTGAACTGTCTGCGTCCATTGTTGTTATCACGGCGGCCCCTCTCAGGACGTGCTGTAGCAGCTTCTGCTGCTGCCGGACGCTGCTCTGTTGTATTTTCAGTTGGCATTGTCTTCTCCTCTCCTTAGAACTTCAGGCCAGCCTCTCTGGCTGCATCTGCCAGAGCCTGGACTCTTCCGTGATATACATAACCGCCACGGTCAAAACGGACGGACTCAATGCCGGCAGCCTTGCACTTTTCAGCAATAGCAGCGCCGACTTTCTTGGCAGCCTCAATGTTGCCGCCATTTTCAAGCTTGAGATCCAGGGAACTCACTGCACACAGGGTGTTGCCCTTGGTGTCATCAATGACCTGTGCATAGATGTTTGTGTTGGAACGGAATACGTTCAGTCTCGGGCAGTCGGGAGTTCCGCTGACTACTCTGCGCACACGCTTATGACGGCGGATACGCTCTTCATTCTTCTTTGTCTTATTCAGCATTTTGCTCTCTCCTTCCCATTACTTCTTGGCTGCAGCAGTCTTACCTTCCTTGCGGCGGACATGCTCGTCAACATAGCGGATACCCTTTCCGCCATAAGGTTCAGGCTTCTTGGTTGCTCTGACCTCAGCTGCAAACTGACCGACTTCCTGCTTGTCGATACCAGCAACAACGATTGTGTTGGCATCCGGGCAGGTAACTGTCAGATTGGACGGTACTGTGAAGTCTACAGGATGGGAGAAGCCGACATTCAGAGTCAGCTTGTTGCCAGCCAGGGCTGCACGGTAACCAATACCGACAACCTTCATGGTCTTGGAGAAGCCCTTCTCAACACCCTCGATCATGGAAGCAAGCAGTGCGCGGGTTGTGCCATGCAGCTGCTTTGTTGTTTTCTCGTCGTTAGGACGCTTGACGGTAAGAACACCGTCGTTCTGCTCAATTGTCATGAGCGGCGAAAATGTTCTTGTCAAAGTTCCCTTAGGGCCCTTAACAGTCACCTCATTGCCGTCATTCACTGTGATCTCACAATTGGACGGAATGGTAATCGCCTTGTTTCCGATACGTGACATGAATTTATCCTTTCTTATTTATTACCATACGTAGGCAACGACTTCGCCGCCAACGTGAAGCTTGCGTGCTTCCTTGTCTGTCATCATTCCATTGGATGTGGAGATGATGGCAATGCCAAGTCCATTCAGTACCTTCGGTACTTCTTCGCCCTTGGCATAAACCCTCAGGCCCGGCTTGGAAATTCTCTTGATGCCGCTGATGACGCTGGCACCATTTGCATACTTCAGGGTAACAACGAGCTTTTTCTCGATGCCTTCACCCTGTGTAGAGTAGTTAGCGATGTAGCCCTCAGACTTCAGGATACGGGCAATCTCTGCCTTGACCCTGGAGTATGGTGCAACATCCACTGTATCCAGATGTGCACTGGCTCCATTGCGGATTCTTGTCAGCATATCTGCAATCGGATCTGTCATATTCATGATGGGCTGCCTCCTTACCAACTAGCCTTCTTAACTCCAGGAATCTCACCCTTGTAAGCGAGCTCTCTGAAGCAGATACGGCATACTTTATACTTTCTTAAAACGGAATGCGGACGTCCGCATCTCTCGCAGCGCGTATACGCGCGTGTGGAGAACTTGGCAGGACGTGCCTGTCTTACCTTCTGTGATGTCTTTGCCATTGTTCTCCTCCTTATTACTTGGCAAACGGCATGCCGAGTTCACTCAGCAGCTGATATGCTTCTTTGTTTGTCTTGGCGGATGTGACAATGACAACATCCAGACCTCTGACCTTGTTGACCTTGTCGAAGTTGATTTCCGGGAAGATCAGCTGTTCCTTGACACCCAGCGTATAGTTGCCGCGGCCATCAAAGGCTGTACCACTGACACCATGGAAATCTCTGACACGCGGCAGATCGATATTGAAGAGCTTATCGAGGAACTCATACATTCTCTCACCGCGCAGTGTCACCTTGCAGCCAATGCTCATGCCCTCACGTAGCTTGAAGTTAGCGATGGACTTCTTTGCCTTTGTGACGACCGGCTTCTGACCGGAAATCATGGTCATTTCCTCAACTGCCTCTTCCAGCAGCTTCGGATTGGCAATGGCATCGCCAACACCCATGTTGAGAACGACCTTCTCAAGCTTCGGGCATTCCATGACGGACTTGTAATTGAATTCCTTCATCAAAGAAGGCTTTACTGTCTCGTTATATTTCTGTTCCAGACGGTTCATTACTTCTTAGCCTCCTTCACTTCATTGCCGGACTTCTTGAAGTATCTTGTCTTTGTGCCGTCCTCAGCAACCTTCCAACCTACACGGCTGGCAGCCTTGGCCTTCTTGTCATACAGCATGACATTGGAAGCATCAATCTTGGCTTCCTTCTCTACGACACCACCCTCGGGGTTAGCCTGAGAGGGCTTCAGAGACTTCTTGACCATGTTGACACCTTCAACAATGACCTTGTTCTCCTTCGGGAACACTGCCTTGACAGTAGAAACTGTTCCCTTGTAGTGTCCGCTGATTACCTTGACCTCATCACCTGTCTTGATTTTCATCTCGGGCTCCTCCTTATAATACTTCCGGTGCCAGGGAGACGATCTTCATGAAACCGGCGTCACGGATCTCACGTGCGACCGGGCCAAAGATACGTGTACCTGCCGGTGTATTGTCGTCCTTGATAATGACTGCTGCATTATCATCGAACTTGATGTAGCTGCCATTCTCACGTCTGATACCATAAACGGTACGAACGATGACAGCCTTGACTACCTGACCATCCTTGACTGTGCCATTCGGAGCAGCGCTCTTAACAGCACAAACAACGATATCGCCGATGTTTGCTCTCTTACGGCGGGATCCGCCCATGCATCTGATGACCAGAAGCTCTCTGGCACCGGTATTATCGGCAACATGCAATCTGCTTTCATTCTGAATCATTGCTTTCTACCTCCTGTGCTTAAAGAACAACTGCTTTTTCAACAACCTTCACCAGTCTGAAATGCTTGTCCTTGGACAGCGGACGTGTTTCCATCACTTCCACTACATCTCCAACATGAGCTTCGTTGTTTTCATCATGAACCTTGAACTTCGTTGTGAACTTTACGTGTCTGCCGTATAAAGGATGGCGCTTCGTGGTATTGATCTCGACAACGATTGTCTTATCCATCTTGTCGGAGACAACCGTACCGCGCAGAACCTTACGTGCGTTTCTCTCTTCTGCCATGTCTGCTTCCTCCCTTATTTGTTCTCCGCATTCTCACGTTCTGTCAGAACTGTCTTAATGCGGGCAATTGTCTTTCTGATATCCTTGATCCGGGCCGGATTCTCAATGGTTCCGGTAGCCTGAGCAAAGCGCAGGTTGTAGAGCTCTTCCTTGAGCGAAACAACTTCCTGAGAAAGTTCCTCGTTGCTCAGATCTCTGATTTCCTTGACATTCATCTCAGCGTCCCTCCTGGCCCTTCTTCACAAAGCGTGTCTTTACGCACAGTTTGTTAGCGGCAAGACGAAGCGCCTCTCTGGCAGTAGCTTCATCAACATCACCGACTTCAAACAGAATTCTGCCCTTCTGGACAACTGCGACCCAGTGATCAGGAGCACCCTTACCAGATCCCATACGTACTTCCAGAGGCTTCTTGGTTTTCGCCAGCTGCGGGAAAACCTTGATCCAGACTTTACCGCCACGATTCATATAACGTGTCATGGCAACACGGGCAGCCTCAAGCTGCGCACTGGAGACATAAGCTCCCTCGTCTGCTACCAGACCATACTCACCGAAGGCAAGCTTTGTGCCGCCCTTGGCGTGGCCTTCATAAGACAGACGGTGGGGTCTTCTCCACTTGACTCTCTTAGGCATTAACATTAGTCGTTACCTCCCTGGGCACCTGCCCCAGCAGCCGGTGCAGCAGCCTTGGCATCTCTGCCAGCAGCCGGACGGCGGTTATTGAAACGGCGGTTGTTATTGTTTCTTCTGCCGTTTCTGCGGTCTCTCGGGTTGCGGGCCGGTGCTTCCGGCTCCTTGACCATTTCTCCCGGCAGAACTTCACCACGGCAGATCCAGACCTTTACGCCCAGCTTGCCATATGTGGTGTGAGCTTCCTCACAGGCATAGTCAATATCAGAACGCAGTGTATGCAGCGGAACAACACCCTTTGCATAGCCTTCCTGACGGGCAATTTCAGCACCGCCCAGTCTGCCCTTGCACAGTGTCTTGATACCCTTGGCACCAGCACGCATTGTGGACTGAATTGCCTTCTTCTGTGTAATACGGAAAGACTGTCTGTTTTCCAGCTGTTCGCAGATCTTGCGGGCAACCAGACGTGCATCCAGATCCGGGTTAGCAACAGCAACCACATCGATCTTCAGTGCCTTGTCACCAACAATCTTCTTCAGACCAGCCTTAGTCTTTTCCATCTTCTCAGCCTTGCCGTCCTCGCTCTTGCCAACAATAGCACCCGGACGTGCACAGCGGATGATCACACGGACATTCTTCTTGCCTGTGCGCTCAATCTCAATGTGCGAAATATAGGCATCTTTCAGATTCTTCTCAAGATAATTACGAATCTTGACATCTTCGTTCAGAAGATCGCCGTACTCTGCTTTATCGGCATACCATCTGGACTCCCAGTCGCGAATGACGCCGACACGCAGGCCGATCGGGTTTACTTTCTGTCCCATACTCTTGATCTTCCTCCCTTATCTCTCATCGGAAACCACAACTGTAATGTGGCTCGTTCTCTTCAGAATCTGTGCGGCATTGCCCTTGGCACGCGGCATGAATCTCTTCATGACGATGCCTTCATCGGCATAGCACTGCTTGACATACAGTGCATCAGCGTTCAGCTGATGATTGTGTGTTGCATTGGCAGCAGCGCTCTTTACTACCTTGTATACCTCATGAGCCGCGTTGTTCGGTGTGAACTGCAGAATGGCGAGGGCTTCCTCAACACTCTTGCCGCGGATCATATCCAGAGCCAGTCTGGCCTTGCGCGGAGTGACGCGAACTGTCTTAGCTGTTGATCTTACATCCATGTCCGATATCCTCCCTTACGCAGCCTTGTCGGAACCATGTCCGCCAAACTTTCTGGTCGGAACAAACTCACCGAGCTTATGGCCGACCATATCTTCTGTCACATAGACCGGAACATGTTCCTTGCCGTTGTACACAGCGAATGTATGTTCCACGAAACTCGGGAAAATCGTTGAACGGCGGGACCATGTCTTAATGACTTCATGCTTGTTGGCCTTGTTCTGTTCCTCGACCTTCTTCAGAAGGTAAGCATCACAGAAAGGACCCTTTTTAATGCTTCTTGACATCTCTTATTCTCCTTTCAGCTTATTTCCCATTGCGTCTTCTGACGATCAAGGCATTGCTCTTCTTCTTCGGCTGACGTGTCTTCACGCCCATAGCCTTCTTGCCCCAAGGTGTCATCGGGGACTTACGGCCAACCGGAGCCTTACCTTCACCACCACCATGCGGGTGATCAACTGGGTTCATGGCAGAACCACGAACGGTAGGACGAATACCTCTCCATCTGTTACGGCCGGCCTTGCCAAGATTGACAAGGTTCCAGTCTCCATTGCCAACAGTACCGATCGTAGCACGGCAGTTGGAATGAACCTTTCTGACCTCACCGGACATCAGACGCAGTGTGCAGAAGTTTCCTTCAAAGCCCAGAATCTGAGCATAGGAACCTGCAGCTCTTGCCATCTGGCCGCCCTTGCCGGCAACCAGCTCAACGTTATGAACAATGGTACCTTCAGGGATGTTTCTCAGCTCCAGGGCATTGCCCGGCTTGATATCCACAGCCACACCGGACACAACTGTGTCACCGACATTCAGTTCAGCCGGGCACAGAATGTATCTCTTCTCACCGTCTGCATAATGCAGCAGAGCGATGTTAGCTGTACGGTTCGGATCGTACTCAATGCCGGCAACCTTAGCCGGAACATTATCCTTGTTTCTTCTGAAATCTACCAGTCTGTACTTCTGCTTCACACCACCGCCCTGATGACGTGTCGTGATGCGGCCATTGTTGTTTCTGCCTCCCTTGGAGTGCTTCGGTGCCAACAGACTCTTTTCTGGTTCGTGCTTTGTGATTCTGCCACGATTGTCCAGCGAAGACATATTTCTGCGGCCGTTGCTGGTAGGCTTATATTTAATAATTGCCATTTTCTTCTTTCCTTTCGCAGTTTATCCGGAGATAGCGTGTTCCTCCGATAGTTTGATATCCTCAGTCCTCAGAATGATAGATATCGATTGTCTGTCCCTCAGGCAGCTTAACCATTGCCTTCTTGACAGCTCTGACCTTGCCGGAATAACGGCCGACTCTTCTGACCTTCGGCTTGGTGTTGACGATGTTTACCGCAACCGGCTTGATGTGGTAGATCTCCTGCACAGCCTGAGCAACAGCGGACTTGTTTGTGTCACGGGCAACTTCGAACTCAACCCAGTTGCCTTCAGCCTGCATCTTTGTTGCCTTCTCGGTAACGATCGGTCTGACGATAATATCACGTGCGCTCATTCTGCGAATACCTCCCCTGCCTTGGCAGCAGCAGCTTCCGTAAACACAATCCGATCCGCATTGGCGATGTCATAGACATTCAGCATCGGTACGGTAACCAGAGTTGCATTCGGAATGTTTCTCATTGAAACATATGCATTGTCGAAGTCCTCAGCAGCGTCTGCAACGAACAGTGTCTTTCTGTCAAACTTGAATGCATTCATCAGCGCAACAGCCTTCTTTGTCTTGATCTCATCAAAGTTGAGATTCTCAACAACTGTCAGGCTGTTGTCTGCCAGCTTCTCACTCAGTGCAGAGCGGTAAGCCAGTCTTCTCACCTTGCGGTTCATCTTGAGATTGTACTTTCTCGGATGAGGTCCGAAGGCAATTGCGCCATGTCTCCACTGGGTAGCACGTGTGGAACCCTGACGGGCACGGCCTGTACCCTTCTGCTTGAACGGCTTCTTGCCAGTTCCGGAAACATAAGCTCTTGTCAGTGTGGAATGTGTGCCCTGTCTCAAACCTGCAAGGTAGACAAGGACAGCGTCATAGATGGCCTGCTGATTCGGCTCAATGCCAAACACAGCATCATTCAGTTCAACCTGCTTTACAACTGCAGCTTCCTGATTGTATACGTCAATCTGTGCCATTGTTGTTCCTCCTTACTTCTTTCCCTTGCGGGCAGCGCTTGCAGCAGCCTTCTTAGCAGCCTCAGCAGCTTCGATGGCCTTCTCTTCCTCAGCCAGCTCCGCATTGATCGTGTTCTCAACCTTGTTGAGCTCTTCCTCAACAGAACCGCCCTCATAAGAGATCAGCTCAGGAACCTTGACTTCCTTGACCGGCTTAACGGTTGTGTGGATCAGCACCAGACCACGCTTCGGTCCTGGTACATTGCCCTTGACGAGGATATAGCCCTCATCTGCATCAGCCTTGATCACAGTCAGGTTCTGATTGGTTGTTGTGTAGCAGCCCTCATGGCCAGGCATCACAGTGCCCTTGTTTACGACACCATTGTTACGGCCGTTGGTAGCCAGTGAACCAATGTGTCTGTGATGGCCGGAACCATGGCTCATCGGTCCTCTGGACGCATTGTTTCTCACAATTGTGCCCATGAAGCCATGTCCCTTGGAAACACCCTGGACATCAACCACATCGCCAGTCTTGAACAGATCAGCCTTCACCTCAGCGCCAACCTCAAGATTCATCATCTCATCAGCTCTGACTTCTCTGATGTAATGCTTCGGCGCTGTATTGGCCTTCTTGGCATGTCCGATTGCCGGCTTGTTGGAACGATGCTCTTTCACATCCTCATAGCCCAGCTGAACAGCCTCATAGCCATCGTTTTCCTTTGTCTTCTTCTGCAGTACAACATTCGGCTTCACATCGATGACAGTCACAGGAATCAGTGTTCCATCGATGGTGAAGACCTGAGTCATACCCAGCTTTCTTCCTAAGATACCCTTCATGTTCTATACCTGGTTCCTTTCTTTAAAGCTTGATTTCAATGTCCACACCAGACGGCAGATCCAGTCTGCTCAGTGCATCGATGGTCTCAGCACTCGGGCCGATGATCTCAATCAGTCTCTTGTGTGTGCGGATTTCAAACTGTTCACGGGAATCCTTGTACTTGTGAACAGCACGCAGGATCGTAACGACCTCACGCTCCGTCGGCAGCGGAACAGGTCCGACGATCTTCTTAGCGCCGTGTCCGTTGGCAGTTGTGACGATCTTCTCGGCAGCTGCATCCAGACTTCTGTTCTCGTAAGCCTTCAGACGAATTCTTACAGAATTTTTTGCCATGAATTTTTCCTCCTTGTATTCACTCCCGTTTACGGGATCGCTCCATGAGAGTTCCCCGGTTATCACTCCATGTCCACGGACATTGGCGTGCCGGCAATCTCCCATATCTACGCGAGTGCCATGCTATAGTATCACCTCATCTGCCCCAAGACAAGCGTTTTTCTCCGCTTTTTTGCAAAATCACACAAAAAGAAAAAAGCCCGGAAATCCAGGCATGGAATCGATGCCAGATGACACCTGTGCCAAGATTTTCATTGCTTACATTGGTGCTGCTATATTAATAGGATAGAAGCGCTGGCAAAAAAAGAAAAGGAATGTCCGGCATTCCTTTCACACGTTACTTATCACGGTAATGAGAACCACATTGGACAATAAGCACTCTGTCAGCCTCAATCCGGTAAACAATTCGGTTGGCTTCATCAATCCGCCGGCTCCAGTATGCAGACAAATCTCCCGTCAGTCTTTCCGGTTTTCCAATGCCTTCGTATCCATTCCGGTCAATATCTCTCAGCAGTAATAAGATTCTTCTTAAGGTCTTTCGATCCTGTTTCATCCAGTATTCAAAGTCTTCCCATGCTTCGTCCGTCCAGGCCTTAATCATGTATCTTACTCTACATTATGAATTTTGCCGCCAGTTGATTCCATCTGAGCAATCGACTTACGCAGCCTTGCCATGTTCTCCTCAGAATAGAATGGATCAATAGATACATCAAACGGAAGTCTCTTTTCCCTCGTCATCTTCTTTGCAAGAAGCGTAACCGCAGTCGTCATGGATAAGCCAAGCTCATTGCAGACATTGTCAAAGTCTTTTTTCAGTGTGTCATCCATGCGCACACTAATCGTTGATTGTGACATAAATCAGCACCTCCTTACAATAGCAGTATAGATCACGGCAATGGCATTATCAATACAGTATTCACACATTGTATTTCATCTTACAATACAGGTTTCTAAAACAATGACGCCTTTGCTTACCGTGCAAACCGCACCTGCACATGCGGATTCACCTGGGTTGCCCTGCCAATCGCCAGCAGCACCCGGTAGGCATACCGGTCTGCACAGATCTTATCTGTATTCACCGGTGTCAGAATGAAGCACACATCCTGTTTCCAGTCATTCAGTACATTCTCAAAACGGGCAATGGTGCCGCAGACAACATCAAACCATGTCTCAACACTGGCAGTCAGAGCCCTTTGATCCCGGATATCTTCCAGGCCCAGCACAATCTTCTGCATGTCCTATTTCTGCCCTTTCAGTACCGTATCAAATTCATCTGCTGTCATCGGATGATAAAACAGATAGCCCTGGGCATACTCACAGCCGATCTGCTTCAGAAAGCTGTAATCACTCTGCTTTTCGACACCTTCAGCCAGGGTATGGATGCCAAGCTTTCTGGCAATGACTGCCATGGCATCCATGATATACCGATTGGCGCCATGCCCCTCATCCAGATGCATCAGAAGCTGCTGGTCAAACTTGATCAGGTCAAACGGATACTCACTCATGACATTCAAAGAAGAATAGCCAGAGCCAAAATCATCCATCCACAGGGCATAACCACTTTGATGAATGGCATCGATCTGACTCTTCATTCTCTCCGGTGCCTCGGAAATATCCTGCTCCGTGATCTCAATACAGATCCAGCGATGATCCAGATGGCTTGTATCCACAATCTCATTGATCATATCCACAAGATCAGGGCGGTCAAAGTCCTGACGGGAGAAGTTGACCGACACCGGCACAACCGGCTTTCCTTCATCCAGCCGGCTTTTCAGCATATGGCATACCTGCCTCAGAATTGACAGATCCAGCTTATACAGCAGATGAAAATTGCGCAGCGCCGGAATAAACTGCCCCGGCTGCAATAATCCATCCACCGGATCATTCCATCTTGCCAGGGCCTCGGCATGTGCGATCTTACCGCTGCCCACACCCATGATCGGCTGATAGTAAGGCACAATCCAATGCCGTTCCAGAGCCTGCTCAAAGGTTGTCACAAGCTGATGGGCCAGCATGATCTTTTTCTCTGTATCAGAAGAGTACAGACGGTATGCCACATTCAGATTGGTGCCAATCTGTTTCAAAGCAGTATGGGCATTGTCCAGCACTTCCATGACCGGCATATGCGGCTTTGCCTCACAGATGCCAGCCCGCACACCAAGCGATACCCCTGACACACACTGCTGCACCCGTGCATTGATCTGTCTGAGCGTCTCATCTGTCTTTTCTTTGTGATACGGCGCAATGACAAGAAAGTGATCATCTGTACTGCGGCAGACAAGCCCATCCCCGAAGACATCGCCAAGCGCTCTGCCAACCGCAATCAGCAGCTTGTCACCTTCCTGCAGGCCATACCTGCTGTTATAGGCATGCATGCCATTGACATCAATGTACCAGCATGCGGCACTGCCGCCATCCAGGAAGCACTGTGCCATCTTCTCATTGCCAAAAGCACGCATGAAATTCTCATTGGGCAGACCCGTCAGAATATCCGTATAGAAATAATCTTTCTCATACTTCTCATACTGCTGCACAAGATTCTGGGCAGCAGAAATCGTACAGTCCACATTGTTATACACAAGCAGAGCCATTTCACGGCCATCCGGCGTCTTCTGCCAGCCGCCGATCGTATGTACATAGCGGTAATGCTCATCCGATGCCCATGTCTTCAGGCGGTATACCACATCATAACCGCACTGGTGATGGGCAAACTGACTGCCAATCCTTGCCAGCATGCCGGCATCCTGCGGATGTACAAGCGAAAACATTCCTTCATTCAGCAGCCGCACTAGATCCTCACGTTTGCGCTGACAGAAGTCACACATGCCATCAGAAACACATAAACAGACCACATGATCATACTCATCCAGAGCATAAACCGCCATGGCAATCGGCATCCGCTCATAGATTGTTCTTTCCTCATCATGCAGTCTGTCCATATATATATATCCTCTTATCTCAAACTCAGTTATAGGTCGCGTCTCCCTTGAAGACCGTTCCGCTGTCAGAACCAGAATCCGAATCATCCTTTGCCTGCACCAGACCAGAAGTACTTGTGGCACCATCGGTTGTCTCAAAGAACGTCACATTCATACTGACTGCAACATCACTGCTCTTTGACAAATCCGAATCATCACCGCTGCCTGACATTGACACATCAGCCAGCAGACAGCGATATCTGCATTGGGCAATGGCATCCACCAGGCTTCTGGCATCATTGTAGTTTCCGGTATGGAAACTGATGGATGCCTGGCGGCGGACAATATTATCCGTCACCGTCGGCTCACTCCAGGTAATGGAAACCTGGGAAGCTTTATCAGAAAGGATATTGCCAAGAGCAGAAACCTCATTGGCCAGATTGTTATACACGGCTACTGTACCAACCGAGGCAGATTCATTGCTGTCAAGATAGTTCTGCATCTGTTTCTGCTTGGCTGCCTGACTCTGCAGTACTGTCAGCTGCGTCTGCAGCTCACTTGTATCATACTGTTTTGCCGCATTCTGGAAGCCCTTGAAAGCTACCTCATAATAGAAGATGCCAAGGGCAATCACGAGGCATACCAATAACAGAATCTTCTCACGCAAAGAAAACTTATAGGAAAACATTACTGATTGCCTCCTTCCGTTACAGTACCATAGGTAATCTCAATATCAGCCTGCACAAGATCATTCTTGCTCTGATCCGAACTGGAAGTTGTCGTAACCGTGACATAGCCGTTGCGGGAGTCTGCCTGCAGACGGGTAATGATACCGGACACTGTATCCAGAGTTGTATCATCCGTAAACACAGAAACCTGTGCACCCGAAATCTTGATGCTGGAAATACCCACATACGGCGCCACATCTTCCTGGATCATGTCCAGAATGTCGGTGCGGTTCAATTCCTGTTTCTCATCATCTGTCAGGAAGGAGCCAGCTTTATCATCATAGGCAGCCTTGACAGAATCATAATCACCCAGTGTTTCCTGATACTGCTGCACCTGGGCTGCCATCTGGTTGTAATTGGATTCCAGCTGATTGACCTTATTAAGTGGATTGATCACAAACAGCTTGGTAAACAGGGCCAGAAACAGCAGGAAGATGATAAAGATCACAATGGCATGCCGGTCTGTCTTTGCCTGCTCATCATGGACAAAGTTCATCACTTTCTTCGAAGGATAGTGAACTTTGACCGGATGAATTTCTTTCTTGAGAATACTCTTGTCTGCCATTATGCCGCCTCCCTTGCAATGCCAAAGGAAACAAGCTGATCCTCCAGCTCTTTCGGTGCATTCATATCCATCGCATCCACCGGTACTACCTGCAGGCTGCTCAGACTGTCCGCAATGGAAGCCACCAGCCCTTTGATATGACTGCCGCCGCCATAGACATACAGCTTCTCCAGCGTATTATTCTGATTCTCATAGGTGTAGTAGTTAATAGCACGCATGATTTCCACGGCAATCACATTGTACACATTGGCCAAGGCTTCACTCTCCAGTACCTTATCCTGATCATTGAACAGATATCCATGGGCAACATGCGGATCCACATTCAGCACATCGCCAATCGCACTGACAATAGACGATACACCGGTATCAATGGTACGGGTTGCCTCATAGGTGCCATCCCGGAACAGATCCACTCTGGTAAAGGCATCACCAAGATCCACCAGAGCAACATCACCATGGCCGCATGTATCCGCAAAGGCCCGCAGGACACTGACAAGTGCCATCTGGCGGGGGGCTGCCATAACCAGCTTCATGCCGGCATGATGGAACATCTCCTGGTAGGCTTCAATCTTTTCCTTACTGACCGCACCAGCCATCAGCTCCATCTCACCAGGCTGATCACCCTGTTTTTCATGGGAAGAGATCATGGCATAGTCATACAGATAGTGATCCTTGTTATCCGTAATCACATCATGAAACTCATACGGCAGATTGACAGCTAATTGTTTCTCTGTCATCAAAGGCATGCTCAGCCGGTGCATATACGCATCCGGATCCGGAATCACAACCGCTGCCCTGCGGCAGTGGATGCCATTTTCCTTCATACCCTCACGAAGCAGAGAACCCATTGCCTCATAGGCCGTCAGGGAGTCATTCCTGACTGCATTTTCCGGTGTATCCAGCAGCGCTGTCTGCACAATCTCACCATTGCGCAAAAGACACAGCTTCACGCGCCGGCTGCCAATATCCACACCAAGTATTTCCCGTGCCATATCCACCTCTTTCTACATGCCAAACAGGCCAAGATACCACTGTACAACCCAGGGGCCAGCTAACAGACCAGCCAACGTACCAATCGCAATCGAAGGCCCGAAGGGTATTTTTTCACGTTTCCATACTACCACAAAGATCAAACCTGCTATACACGACAATATCAGGGCAAAAAGGCCAGAACCAAAGCCAAGATAACAGCCAACCACAAAGAACAGTTTGATGTCGCCGCCGCCCATGCTTTCCTTCTTCAGGATGTGATCCATGATCAATGACAATAAGAGTAAAGCGCCGGCAATCACAAGTCCCGCAAGCAACGAACGATAATAGGACAGATGCCCAATCCCGGCCAGTGCCCATACAAGTAAAGAAAACACCAGATAGCCATCCGGGATTTCCTGAATGGCAAGATCCACCAGTGACAATCCCAATAGACAGCACAAGAACGCAAGATCACGGAACAAGATCACATCAATCGTTCCATGTACCAGTACATAGATGACAAACACAATCCCGCTCAACAATTCAATCCATACATACCGTGATGACAGCTTACTGTGACAGTACTGACATCTGCCATGATGCACAAGCCAGCTGAAGATCGGAATCAGATCGGAAGGACCTAACACATGATGACACACATCACAATGGGAGCGTCCCTTCCACCATGGTTCATGGGCCACAATCCGGTCTGCCTGGCATGTCACAAAACTGGCAAAGATCGTGCCAAAGATAAAGGCAAGTACACATACATACACACAAAATCCAGCAGAGAGATAAATGCTCATGAGGAGGCCCTCCCAAGCACCCAGGACAGGTGGATTTCACCATTGCCGGTTTCTACCTGGATGACCATCGTGCCGGGCTTGCCGGTATATGTCACACCATCAATATCCATGGAAGAAGACTGGTTGTAGCCTGCAGGTTTGTCGCCAACGATTTTATTGGCAACCCCGTCAAAGTAGCTGACATATGCAGAGCCGTTCCAGTGAACACAGCTATGATCCGCATTGCCATCCACCGGGCAGTCATCACCATTGCTGGAATTGATACGGGCAACGGAAAGGGCCGTATTGACACGCAGTGAATCATTGCCATGGGCAAGACGCACCTGATACCAGCGGTATCCGCACCATGCCAGGAAGACACCCTCCAGGCAGAGAACCACCACCAGCACCATTTCCAATGCACTCATACGGCCGCTTCTGTTTCTCATTTGTCCCTTCTCTTTCCAAAAACTTATTTGCCAATCACTGCACTCACATTCTGTGAGTCAGAAGACGCATACACAACATTGGCATCAGACCATTTGTCACCAGTCTTATTGCCATCTTTATCCAGAACGTCTGTACGATGCTGCAGAACAATCCTGCCGCTCACTACATACGTACCAGGAACCGTCGGCACAGAACCAGACAACACAGCAGCCTTGCCATCCTTGTCTTTCACCGTACCATCTTCACCTGCCTGATACACAACAGTAGAAGCAGAGCCCATAGAACCATCACTATTCTGTAATGTATAGGTCATCTCATACACAAGACGATAATCAGAATTCTTGGTACCAAGATACTTCTCATACGCAGACGCGTCCGAAGCAAGAGTATCGTCATCTGAATCCGGTGTCTGATCCGCCAGATACGGCTTCAAAGCAGACAATACCTTCTTCAGCTCATCCGAATCCTTTGCCAGCTTCATCTCATACACACCAAGAGCATCATCTTTCACGATCGATGCTGTATCAAAGTCAGGTGTATATACATATGTCACAGTCTGATCACCATTGTGATAGCCAACCTTCTGGGCAGTATCACCATTGGTCAGCTTCAAGCCATCCAACGATGCAGGCTTACTGTCCTCTGCCTTTACTGCATCAAATACATACGGATTATCCGATGTCACTGTCGTCTCATACATCTCAATCTGTACCGGCTTGACATCCGTACCATTCTTAACAGCTTCTGCCTTCTCCGCATCACTCTTAGCCTCATAGACAACATCCGGCAAAGACAGTACATACTTCACTTTGTATGTCCATACAACACTCAATGAGCCATAAACCTTTGAAACAGAGTAGTTATTGGCAGATGCAGAATCCTTAAAGCTGACCGTAAACTCATTGGCCATCGTACCAGGCTGCTGAATCTTGGATGTATCCAGGAACGTAACAGTCACAGGCAAAGACGATGCATCTACAGCAGTACCATTGACCGTCGCAGTCCAATCCGTATTGGTATGGAAGCCCGTGCCATCAGCACCACTACCATATATCCAGCTCTGTGAACCAGATGTAATCACCAGGGAAGCAGGCGATATCGTCAGGGAACCAGCAGATGAATTACGATACACTGTCAGCAGATTCTCACCAGCATCAAGTTCATCCGTATTCACACTGGCATCCTTATACAGCAGAATCTCTACCTTAACAGAATACACGCCGGCATTCACAGGTGCATTGCCATAGATACCAGCCGTACCATCCGCATTGGTCCATGCATACTGCACATATGTAGTGGCAGTTGAAGCATTATTCAGAGAATACGTGTACTTGTATACAAGCGTATTATTCGAACCAACAGCAGGTACAGTATTCAACTGATAGGAAACGCCATGCTCATTGCCATCATAGGAAGCACTCTCATTTGTCAAACTGCCATCAAATGTAGGAGCATACCAGAACCGCACAACCTGTGCAGAACCTTCATCCTTGTTCACCGTCACCTGTGAATCATCAGAAACAGCATACCCAGTCTCATTCTCATCAGTCAGAAGAGCAGACTGTACAAACGTATAGCCATCAATCGTCGAAGCCGTATCTACAACATAACCAGTCTCATCCGACTTATTGATCGTCCTGGAAGACAGTTCAACAGACACCGGTATCTTGTCTGCATCATCAATGTACGCATAGCGGGCATAAGATTCTACAACATGACGCCAGCTGCCCTGCTTTGCCGTATAGACAAGACGGATCGGATTCTCCTGTGTATCGGATGTGGCAACACCTGTATTGCCAGACACAAAGGTATAGCCATCCAGATCAGGAGCCACAATCGTATAAGCAGAGCCTACCGAATACGTATCATCCGTTGTGAACACAGTCTGTCCATTGTACTCAATCACTTCTGCCGTATCACGATCATACAGCTCATAGTACAGATGGACTGGCTTGACAGCAACCTTACGGGCATACAGATTGATCGTGTAGTAACCATCTGAACCCTTATTTTTATCAGAAACAAGATCCAGCTGAATCTGACGGTCCTTTACATACTGATGTTCAGTTTTAGAAGAATCCAGATAGTACCAACGTACTTCATATCCTTCATCTGCAGAGATTTCAGGGAACATGCTCTCACCAGTAGAAGCATTGTAAAGCACATTACCAGAAGACACATCAATAGTAGTCAGTGGAGTAGTATCAGTCTCACTGCCATAGAAGTTCACATGATACTTGCATTTATCCCACTTAGCAAACAACTGGAGCGGTCCATCAAGTGTCCCAGTATCACCGGTAAACGGCTTTGTGCAGTTTTCATCCAGATACCAGCCAACAAATTCTTCACCTGCAGCCTTTGAATTTGCAGGCTTTGTAACAGTCAATCCATCCAAAACAGAGTCGATCGTAGAATAAGATGTCCCATACTTTTCTGTAAAGTAATAAACACCACCATCGTCCTGCTTGATTGTGTTATCAGCACCATCTTTTGCACTTACATCTGCATTACGCAATGTAATAGCATAACTCTTACGTTTGTAGAATACGGCAAAGTCATTATCAATGTACACATCATCTCCTGAAGAGGCAGAGATAAAGCTATTCCATTTCTTATTACCGTACCAGTCAGTGTCAAAATATCGATAGCCAACCAATTCAAATCCATATGGATACTTTTCAGATAGATTGAAATATCTTTTCGTCCATCCCGTTGATGATATTAGAGTTGAAGAATTCTTCTTGTCATACCCAGTTTCATCATAGACTCCTGTGCCATCAAGCTTCTCGATATAGTGAGAGACTGTAACTGTAGATGTAAATGGTCCATAATTAGGTTTTTTACCATAGAGATTCATTGTGTTGGAAGAAGTGTTTTCCGTATGGAAATACGTAATAAATGTCAACCTTATACCATCTGGACCTTTACTGTTGCTGAATGACTCATACCAGTCATAATTTTCGTCCCAGATATAATTTTTTCCAAATTCTTCACCATACAAACCTGTCCAAGTTACCTTTTTATCCAGATGAGTATTTGTCCTGCCCGAAAAATAATTGAAATTGATCGTAATCACATCACGTGTGTAATACAAATTGATTGTGGTTGCTCCATCTGCAGAAACGGTTACTGATACCTTACCATCTGAAGAAACAATAAGGTGGTTTTCATCAGTTATTTCATTATATTTTGCTGTTTCATCTTTTGAATATGAGAAATGATCAAAATCAGTAGAGTTCTTTAAGGGCAGTGTATCCAAAGCAATATCAGGATCTACAGTATATGTATTGCCTATGGCTACATCATCCGAATAGCCTCCATAGTAGTCATAATCATCTTTGGTATAAGTAGATTTTGTTTGAGGCTTCTGCTGCCAGAACTGTACAGTAACCTTAGCTGTTGTATTTTCAGACCAGTTATCAGAAGACTCAGATGCGGTCTCAAATGCGGTCACATCTGTAGCTGGCATTGAGGCAATCTTAAAGTCAGTAGCATTATACAGTGTAATGCCATCATAGCTGATCGTCCAGTAATTCAATGTATAGCCAGGACGCACAACCTGATCTGCACTGACAAGGGTTACTGGAGCCCCATATGGAATCATCTGCGGAGTAATGTAGTTTGATGCATCAGGGGCAGAGTAGCTTAATGTATAGCTCTTACGATAATAATCGATTGTGATTTCAACATTGCTATTGGCATTATTCAGATTCTTCTGCTCGATTGTACTTGTAACTTCAAACTCACCCGGCACATTGGAAAGATCCAGTACAGATGCTTTTGTCGTACTGCCAACATAACCAGTCTTTGTCTCATCCACTGTCGCAAGATCACCCTTGCTGTAAACAAGCAGATCATTGCCATTGCTGTCCTTGCCTACCAGAGCGCCGTTACTGATAGATGCACCATTATCAACAGAATCATGGAAGACATGATGAACGGTATACGTCACCGGTGTCGCCTTATACATCACATAGTAGGTCTTGTTAAAGGCAGAACCAGTCATTGTGATGACACTGTTAGAATTCACCTTCTGTGTACTGACAGTCTCATCTGTGTCCGTGTTCTTTTCAATAACCTGATCTACAGTCGCATTCGCAACACCCTTGGTTGAAAGATCTACATTCTGCGTAAAGTCAGAATAATTATCACTCGTTCTTTCGTAAACGATCTTATTCAAAGAAGAGATCTCATCACCAATATCACCATTCTCATCCTCATAGCAGAAGACCATCGTATAAGTATATGTCTTGATCTGTCTGTAATGAGCATAGTAGATATTTGTGCTGATCGAGGAAATCTTTTCATCGGTAACAGTGATCTTTTCACCGCCATCAATTGCTGTATACCAGCCATCAAAAGCATATCCGGAAATAGATGGTGTTGTTGGCACAGTTACACTGCCATCCGCATTGAATTCCACATTGGCAACAAGGCCGCCATCCTTGCCAGTTGTCGGATCAACATACTTGAATGTAATCTGCTTGGCATACTTCGCATAAGCAGTAATATTCTGGGTAATTGAAGTGAAATCGGCCGCACTTAAAACATTGCCATTGTCATCTGTCCAGCCAACAAAGCTTCCGGCATCACTGCCCTTGGAAGAAACCAGATTGCTGGTATCAACATAGTCAGATGGCTGCCAGCTGGATCCAGCCAGTATAGCTTTAGTCGCAATCAATGTTGTCTTATCGTCGTTATAAAGTCTAACAACACGATACTGACTCTTATCCACAGGAATCTGCCAGCCGCCCAGATGCACACTGATATTGGAATTATCCGCCTGTCTTGTATAAGAGATAAACGGATACTCGCCCTTCAATCCATTGTCATAGGAATAGGTAATGTAAGTAATACTAGGATCCTTCTTGGCAATTGGATCGTTGGAACTGTAGTAATCAACAGCAGTGTAATTACTGTCATGGTTCTCATTAGGATCAAGTCCACCTGGTCTGGAAACTGCAGGTAATTCTTCTAATGTATCCGTATCAAAGTTAATGCCTTCCAGGTAATAATTACCCCTTAATGCATTCTTGATGCTCCACTGACCATAACTGCCAATCAGTTCACCTGTTGTGTTCTTCGGCCCCTGCACCATTCCTACTGTATAGCAATTTGTAATGGCATTGTCCTGCTGAGCGGATGTGGTACCAACCAGACCGCCAACGTTCACACTGCCGGTTGTATAGCTCCATTGATTCTTCAGATCATCACTCTTTGTACCGCCAAAGACTGAGCTGGACGTATAGCTATTGGCTATCGTACCACCCATAATACCAACCAGACCACCAGCATTCGCAGATCCTTCAACGTTATAGTATCCAACGCGCTGTGCATCTGCCAGATAGCTGCCATTTGTCGTTCTACCGCCAGAGAAGCTGTCAGAAATAGAACCAGTATTAAAGTTGCCAACCAGGCCACCGGCATCATCACCCTGCACATATGCCGAAGCACCGCTGCTGATAATCTCCTTCCCTTGGAAATAGCCTACCAAACCGCCTGCGGCTGATTTTTTAGGTGTTCCGATTCTGACCAAACTCTTCTCACCTGTCACAAAGCAATGAGAAATCGTAGTAGTATTATTAACCACTCTGCCCGCAAGAATACCAGCATTCGTAACACCGCCATTTGCTTGAATAAGACCATTTTCAACGGTAAGATCACTGATATTCGATAGAGTTTCCACAGATCCAAACAAGCCAACATAGCTGGTGGATGTATCAAGCGTAATATCATAGACTGTATGCCCATTGCCAAGGAACGAGGTATTTGTACCGGAGAACATCATAACATTGGCATTGATCGGATAGAACTTCTGATCCTTGATCTCAGTACCACTGTTGAGATATACAGAAGTCACTTCATCACTCTGGTCAATCCGCAGTTTCTTTACACGGTCAAAGAATGAATTGCCATCTGTATCCCAGTGAATATCTGTAGTCAGATTGGCTGTCTGCCACTTTGGCTCCCATCTTCCTGGAACATCAGATGCCATATTCTGCAGATGTCTGCCGCAGCTGATGACTGCTGTTGTGGCATCCGTATTTGTGCCAAAGGAACTATTAGTGTAAACAGGATCAGACACAACAGTACCATTCACAAGAACACGGGCGGTCACATCATAGCCAGGTGACTTCCCTGAATCACTGGAAATCACATTGCGGAAATCGCCAAGATGTCCATCTTTGTAATAAGTGATGTCATCAATATTGATCGTATAGTTTGTGACATTGCCAACTGTCTCAACTTTACAGAGTTCTGTCTTCCAGCTCCAATCAGTTCTTCCCTGATCGGGATGATCTCTTTCAGTCCACTGATCCTCTGCAATAATCTTTCCATCCTTAATTCTAAATGCAATCGTAAAAGGCTGTGAAACATCCGCAAGACCAAATGTTCCCTGATAGAAGAACTGAATCTCAACCGTATCACTGGAACTTACATTCGGTACTGATGCCTTGAACTGCAGGATCTCGTCATTATTAAAGCTGGCAATTGTCTCATGCTTATTAGCACCCTGCCAGTCACCTACATGGCTCTTTAAGAACCATGCCTTGGCATTGGTATCAAGAGAACTGACAACTGTATACGGATAGGTAACTTCTTCATTTCCATCAAGTAATGATTCATCATTGACATACTTAGTAGTTGTATCGCCTTTACCTGTAAAACTGGAAGGCTCTTTGACACCATTTCCATTGACAGTTGTAATAGCATAGCTTCCAGCCTTTGTAATGGCAGAGTCATCACTGACACTGCCAACAAAAGCATGTGCAGTACCGCCATACACAGAAGCAGTCACATAGCTGTTTGTCACACCATTCAAGGTTGTAACAGTTCCAGCAATGCCGCCGGCACTATCCTTTGCAATGATGTTGTAGTGCTGATTATCCTTGTCAGTAACAGCATTTGTTTCAAGAACATAGTCTTTCTGATAGGTATGGCCAGAGACATAGCTTGCCTGAACATTAAGTGTGGAGGCACTGCCGATTAAACCGCCGGCATTGCCGCCAGTTGATTTCACATAAGCAGAAACAGCTGTGTTTTTGATATTGACGGTGCCATCACTGTGGCCGATCAGACCGCCGGCATCCGATTCTGCATTAATGCCAATTGTGGCAGACTTATCCCAGACAAGGACATTGTTTACCATCACTGTACTGCCTTTATCCGCAGAGCCAAGCAATGCACCACCATACTCACTGTCAATAGAATTCGTGTTGATATCAATAATCTGTAGATTAGAAACCGTTAATATCTTCCCAGAATTAAGACTTCCAAATACACCACCTTCTGTACTGCCAGAGCCGGATGTTGACTTATTTGTTCCAACAGAGAGATCTGAAATCATATATTGACGATGACTCTGCTGTCCATTGGAATCAGTATATTCATAACCAGCATCATAAGTCAGATCATTCGAAAGACTGACAGGCGTATAAATATAGAGATTCTGATCTCCGCCAAAAGTTATAGACATATTATATTGATACTGTGTAAAGCTGATATCAGATACCTGTACAGCATTGACAATATTGAGCTCAGAAGTATCAATCTTTGCGAGATTCTCCAGATGACGAATACTGCTGATCGTAACGGTATATTTCCCATTTACTGTCTTCAAAGAGCCAAACATTGAATTAGCCGTTACAGAATTAGAAGGTTTAGAGACAGAACTGTAAGATCCATCATCCTCTTTTCTGACAACACTTGCGGTAACAGTAATGTTTTCGCCTGGAGTTATATATTTCTCGTTTGGTTTGTCATAAAACTGCCAGTCAATTTGCAGCAAGGCATAATTATCCTCACTATTCACATAAGCATGATTCTGCCATGCATCAAGTACTGTTGAATACTGATAAACAGGCTTATCCCCGTTTGATTCTTTGAGCGAGCTCTTCTCTACAATCTTAGTGAAGGTATTTCCAGATGTGTTTCCCTTAATGGTAAGCTGAATCTCATAGTCAGCATCTTCCCGCTTTAATACATTATTCTGTTCTTCACTCAAAGTAACAATGGCATTCAATGTATCGCCATTCTCAATGCTTAATACCGGAGCATCTGTCTTACCAGCCGCAAGATCCTTCCCGCCATAAAAGCCGATAGTCTGTCTGTTCTTTTTATCAGGGAAGTGTTTGCGCACAGCCTTGGCATCTGTGCTGTCCTTGTCAGGCATGGCATTCTTTAAAGCAGCTGTCTCATTTGTCAGTGTATTCGAAGTAAAGGAATAGCCATAGTTTCTGCCAGCATACGAGTAAAACACACCAACTACAGTAGCGGTGTCTTTATCATAGGTAATGATATAGCTGCCACCTGTACGCATGGTTTCATCCACGGATCCCTGCGGCAGGATAACATCAATGACCTTGGCAGCATCTTTTCCCGGGGAATAGACCAGGTCATACAGAGTGCCACCCTTTTCATTGATATAAGCACTGTCTTTGTACAGTGTATCTACAGTACCAAGTTTATCACCCGTATATTGATCAAGTGTTCCACGCTCTTTGGCAAGGCTGAGATGATACTGCGCTGCCAGATAGATTTCCTTGGCAGCCTGATCAGCGTCCAACAGCCGCACATTCCAAAGATAGCTGGTAACCGAAATAATGGCAACGGCAGAAAGAATCGCCACAATTGCCACTGTTATCAGCATTTCTCCAAGTGTGAAACCTTTTTTATTTTTTCTGCTGTAACTGCGCATTTCCATCTCACTTACTACTTATTCACCTCACCTGTTATTTCACAACAGGCGCATCATTCATATTCCGTATCTTGAGAGTACCTAATTGATATAAAACTCTTGTCCCTTCTGCATTGTAAATAGAGAGCTTTGATATCGTAAATACATGTGTTGTTTCATCATATGTCAGCGAATCATATGTCGCATACATACCATCCGATGTACCATCACTGACCAGATCTTCAGCCGTTACATTGGCAAGGCTGTCAGGATTGGCACTTGTCTTTATGCCAAATGCCTGATCCTTTGTACCATTGACAAATATCGTGGCATAGCCGGTGCCATCATCCGTAAACCACACGACTTCTTTCCCATTTTCATCTATATTATTCCCATCAACTGCCACACTGGACGCATATTCAAGTTCTTCCTGCATCTTGACTTCAAGCGTTGACATGAATAATTCAGCATTTGCTTTTCTGGTAATGCTGCGCCAGGAGCGGACATAAGCAGAAAAGCCGCCGACAACAATCAAGCCGACCAGGCCCATGATCAAAATGGCTGCCAAAGTTTCTGACAGTGTAAATCCTCGTTTTTTCCATCTTGTCACTTTGACCATGTCTTCTCCTTACTTATTTACTGGAAGCTGATTCATAGAACTCCAGAGCCGGATCCTGATCCTTTTCAGTATAGATCGTTACCGGAGCACCTTTTGTAGAAGTGCCATCCGCTGAACCTTCACTAGAAAACGTAAACCATTTGCCATCCGATGTCTTTAATACTGCCGTACCAGATTCAGATGTGGCAGTGGATGTATCCGCAAGCCCGGTAATTCTTGCATAGTAGGAACGCATCATCTCATCTGTCTTTGCCATGGACTTGTTAGAAGAAGCCACAGCACCGGCAACCATCAGACCGCCAAGCACTGCTACAAGCAGGGCAGCCAGAGCTTCGGCAATACTTTCACCCTTATTGCTTCTGAGTTTCTTCATGAGCGTGTCACCTTCGCCTTTCCAAACGAAATCACGGTTGTCTTGGTCACAATCCGCAAGCCATTGACATCGCCCTCATCTTTCACCATATAGGTGTATGTCGTAGTCACCTGCGGCGCACAATACACATGAATCGAAGAGCTGTTGCTTGTCACAACAATATCCAGAGACAAATCCGATGCCAGGGTCATATCCGCATGGCACTGCAGCTTGGAATCACTGCCAACCGTAATCTCAAACGAACTTTTCCTGCTTGTTAAAGAAGCCAGTGAAGCATTGGCGAACTTTGCCTGATAAATCTTCTTGGTCGCATCGGAGTAATCACTGCTGCTGAGATACGCACTGTACATGCCGGCATATTCCTTCACAAGCAGTGACTGATTGCTGGCATCTGTTACATTTCTGGTTTTTGATATGTCAAAACCTTCCAATGTCGTTGGCACTTCATCACTGGCAGCGGCATCATAATTCACCTCATAATAAGAAGTATTAATGTCACTTCCATCTGCCTGTGTCTGCACGGTATACATGCCATCTTCATTCTGCTTCACATCCGCTGTTTCCTGAATCACAATGACATCATTCTGCAGTTCCTTACTGATCAAAGAAGCAGCAGAATTTGCCGCATACTGGTCCTGATTCAGAGTCATCTTATTGGTCACTCTGCCAGATGCTGCATAGGCAGCAGCCAGAATCATCGATGCCAGAGCTGCACAGACAACGAAAAACAGCAATGCAACACTCAGTGATACACCACTCTGTGACTTCAATTTTTTCATGCAGATATGCTTCATTTTCATTCCTGTATCCATGCCACGACAAAAACACGTGTCGAGGACACAAATACTATACTCCAAAAATGCCAAAGGAATTGTGAAAGCCGGCATTTTTCACCTTTGAAAGCGGTCATAATAAGAAGATTTTACCAGAATCGACACTTACAAAAACACTTTGAACGAAACCAGCTCTTTCATATTCCTACTTCAGCAATTTCCAATAGCCGTTCTTCTTTGCACCAACTCTTTCCACATACCGATTCTTCTCTAAAACAGCAAGAATCTTGCGAACATAGCCATCACTGTATCCTGACTTTTCAACCATTCTGTGAATCGTAATATCCGGTTCTTCTTTAATCATCCCGCAGATCTGACTCTGTGCCCTGTTCAGACTGTTTTCGATAGAATACGTAAATACAGGCCTTTTCTGCACTTTCTTATCAAAAGGAATCGTGACAAGAATATGATTTTCGGTAATATCAAATGCCTGTTTCCCATAAACACTGACAATGAGCGGAACCCCATGGCCAGTCTGCTCCACAAAGCCCAGCTGGCCAAGAATACTCTGCAGTTTAATATTCACCGGCCGGCTGATGCCGCGGTAGAACTCCTCCTGGGAAAGATCGGCTGGCAGACCGCCTGTAGAAATGATCTCAAGACGGTCAGAATAGACATAGACAGCAGGTGGTACCAGCAGTTCCCACCTTGTATACAGGCAGGCATTGATCCAGGCTTCCCTGACACATCTTTGATCAAATAACTTCTTCTCTTTTCTCTGATGATCATTCATCACAACAGATGTTTCATTGATCGACTCAAGATATGACAGCACCTGGTCCATGGCAATCACAAGAGACTTAAACCCATACTCATTTCTGCCAATCACATCATTTTTATCTGTCCCTGAGAATGTAACCACTTTGATCGAGACATCATTGTGGTCAGAAAGCAGCACTGCCATCAGGTTGTACCTTCCATCTGCCATCCGCAATGACAGATTCCTTTCAAAAGTATCTTCACTGACAGAAAGATGATGTGCTGCATACACCGTCTTCAGCTGTCCAAAGGACAGATCCTGATATTCAGCAGGAATTCTGATAATCGGATCGGCATTTGCTTTGTTCAGCAGCAGCACCCGTAGCTGGGCCGGACTCAGTTCACGATCCTCATCTGCAGACCGCATATAATAGCGGCCAAATGCAGAATACGGTTTCTCAAATCCTTCCACATACACCTTGATCACATTCTGATTGTCCATCAACTGTAAAGAAATACGTGGAATCACCTGCGGCTTGATACCGCTGGCAATCGCCTGTGACACATCCCGCAAGGTTCTATCACCAATCTGCTGGCCAATGACATCTCCATTGTCTTTCACTCCAAAATACAACGTACCATAACCATTCTTGTTCAACAACGACACCAGCGAAATGATGCCTTCTTTTAACTCACCTGTTGTCTTCTTGAACTCTGTCCACTCTGTCTCTATACCAATATTCATCCCCCGCCTCCTTTCTGTGTCTGACTTCAATAACAGAATACATGATTTCGGATTTATTTACCACTTTAATTGCTACTTCCGGTAGTAAATAAAAACAGGATCTTCAAGCGACCCTGTCCTGTCATTACTTTACACGGTATATCGTTACACCGCTCATATTGTCTTTCACACGTGTGCCATTGTTATCCAGCAGAGTGCCATCTGCCAGCTTCCACTTACCGCTGATGGTATACGGCTTGGTGCACTGGGGAAGAACAACTTCCTCAACGGTATCTGACAGATTGTCGAAAAGCTCATAACTGGAAGAATTCAGTGTGGCATTGGAGAGATCAATCTTTGTCAGACTGGTAAAGCCATCAAACAGATATTTTGTCTGATCTTCGAGAACGGATCCCTTTGGCGCCGTGATGGTCTTCACCTGGGAAAGATCCATACCAAGGCTTTCTACATACTTCTTAAGACTGTCATTGCTCAGCGTCTCAACATCCGTCAGTGTAATATCACCGGTCACCTTTTCCTTGATCTTACCGCCGTCTGTCCATACCGCTGAAATCTGCCCATCGGTAATCGTCACTTCCACAAATGCATTCTTCGGTGTACCAACGGCACCGGTCTTTGAACCGTCACTGTCTTCTTTACTGGACTTGCCATAGCCGCCTTCGGCAATGGCAGCCGCAAGATCACTGGCATGATCAGAATCATTTTCAATTGCTTTGCCATCTGCGTACAGATACGACACTGTTCCAGACTCATCATTGCTCATATATTCGGCGGCAGCCGCAGCCTTGGCACTTCTGACATTGGCCATATCCACAGCCAGCCGGCTCTTTTCAAGCTGCGAAGAAAAGATCGGAATACTGATGCCAACCAGAACCGCAATAATCGCCACAACAATCAGTAACTCCGCCAGTGTAAAACCTTCTGTTTTCCTGCCAGCTTTCTTCATTAACAACAATATAGCACAGTGAAAGCAATATCTTTACAAACGATGATGCTTTTCCATACCAAAAGCAATGGCTGCTGCAGCTATAACCACAATGCCTGCAGCCACAAGCAGATATCCAATCGGCAGTAATGCAAATGCCTCATGCAGATAACCCTGGCTGTCCACATAGCTGCCTGTCACCGCCTTGGCAATAAAGCACACAATCCCTGCCACAAGCAGGACAGCACCAATGCCCATTGTCATCCGGTTCAGCTTCACCGTTTTCTTTTCACTGCCATTGCTGACAAGCTTTGTTTCAAGATTTTCCATTTTCATTTTCCTCCTGGCAGACATTTCTGCCCGAGCTCAATCCTGCTGGAAAACCACCTCCAGAACAAGCAAGCATCCCTTTCCAAAGCCAGTGCAAGCACAGCTTGCGGCTAATGTTGATGCCGTTTGACAAGAAAAATGACAAAAGAAATGACAATGATAGCAAGTCCAATCAGGGCAAAGCCCATGCCCACCGGCAATAGATAAAAGTTTTCATGCAGATAGCCAGCATCGTCGACGTACTCCACACTGTTTGCTTTGATAAAAAGACACAGGAAATCGGCCATCATGAAAAAGCTGCCAATCACACTTGCAGTCAGATTCATCCTGGCCTGCTTTCCATCCTTCTCATCCTGGATGAGTTTTGTGGCAACCTCACTTCTGTTATCATCCTCACCCAGGATCAGCGTATCCAGAGATACACCAAACTGCTTCGCAATCTGAATCACAATCTCAAGATCCGGCAGATTCTTATCATTCTCCCAGTTGGAGACAGCCTGCCTTGTCACATGCAATTGTGATGCCATCTGTTCCTGACTCAGATGATTCTCATTACGCAGCAATTTGATCTGTTCACTGAATTTCATATGTTTCTCTCCAAAAAGGAAGGCATTCCTGCCTCCCATACATCATCTCGTTTTACTGCAGTTTAGGATCCTTCTTCCAGGCATCAATTACAGCAATCAATGCCGCCCCGGCCGGCTGGCCCGACGCATCAAAGTTGATCACAAGCAGATACTGCCCTGCAGACTTGTTATCTTTGATGGTATTCAACGGAGAAGGCAGATTGTCTCCTTCACCGCTCCAGTTGTTCTGCTTTTTACTCTCAATGTTTACAACCACATCAATGGTATCAACATAGCCTTTTGATGCATTGTAGTTAACCCACACATGATGCACACTGTCAGAAGTCCAGTGGCTCTTTGAGGTGTCATCCGTCATGATGGTGGTCATTGCCTCAGCATAGGCACTTCTGATATTGGCAACAGATGCCGCATCACGGCTCTTTTCCAGCTGCTTTGAGAAAATCGGAATGGAGATGGATACCAGTACAGCAATGATTGCCACGACAATCAGTAATTCTGCCAATGTGAAACCTTTCTTCTGTTTCATTGCAGCATCACCCGGCTTTCCGCCTGCATTCTAATCCCGTACTGCCATCATGTGCAATCCAATTTCATTTATTCTGTTACTTTGTTACATCAATATTGCGCAAAGCATGATGATCTTTCTTTTCTCTGTACATCAATTCATCAATATGATGGAAGAACTGTTCTTCATTCACATATGTATCCGGATCATAGAAGGCATAGCCCGCAGAAAAGGACAGATGATACGGATGTCTGCTGTCCTGATTGAATGTCTCACAGCATTTTTGCAGATCTTTCAGTTTCTTCTGTGCCTGCTCGGCATTTTTCTCATAAGACAGCACCAGGAACTCATCGCCGCCATATCTGCCAATCACTGCACTGCGGCCAAAGGTATCCAGCAGAAAGCCAGATAACACCGTAAGTGCCTCATCACCGGACTGGTGTCCGCAGGCATCATTGATTGCCTTGAAAAAGTCCAGATCAATCAGATAGACAAGGAACGGATGATCTTTGCTGTAATGGGTGCATTGATAGTCCAGCACCCGGGCAAAGCCCCTGAGGTTGAGCAGGCCGGTGAGATAGTCATTGTCAACATTTTGGGCCTGTACATTCACAAACAGCAGCAGGCAGGCCAGGATGGCACCAGCATATTCATACGAAGCCCCGCCCACAAAGACCTGCAGGAAGCCGGCAGCCAGAATGATCAGCGGGAATAGAATCACAACCAGTGTGTACTGGGTGCGGATCTGCTTTCTGCGCAGAAAGATATATAAAGTGATGAAAGCACAGAAGGCCATGTTCAGCAGTCCTCTGACCACATACAGAGGACCGTGGTGATAGATGGCACCAGTATAGTAATAGAACCAGCCAAGATGGAACAGGGCACTGATCGTAATCAGCACAAAGTTCAAGATGACATAGCCGATGACGATGCCATAGAACATCTTTTCCTTGTGGTCCTTTTTCCCGGATGTCCAGGAATCAATGTACAGCAGGGCAGCCAGATAGCCAATGGGATCACCGGCATAGATGAGATAGGTGCCGATCTTGTCGATTAGCAGTCCCGCGGATCCTGCCAGATTTGCTTTGCTTAAGGAGTCCGCAAAAAGCAGCACCAGTATGACCGTTAACATGAACGAAAACGTCCAGTCCTGCTTTGTGCAGACTTTCTTGTTCAGTGTCATGCCTAATAACATGACATCAATAATTGCCACATATACATTTAAAATGAGCCAGCCCGGCACATTCATAATGCTCTTCACCTCACCCGAGTCCCTGTTATTCTAGCACAACCAGCGTGTATCAGAAAAAGACATACTCATACAGTGAGTATGCCTGCAGTCATTACAACAGAGATGCTTTTGTGTCGTCCTGTTTTTCAATATATACCGCCGTGCCGGATACCATGACCACAATCAGATCATGGGTAAATGTTTCCAGATCCAGCTTTGCTCCGACGATGGCATTGGCACCAAGAGCAGCCGCATCCCGCACTGCCCGGATCGCTGCGGTCTTCTCTGCATAGTCAATCTTCTCTTTATAGGACGAAGATTCACCACCAAAGGTATCTGCCACTGAAGATTCCCAGGAAGAAACAATCCCGGTGCCAAGCACCATCTCCCCGGACACTACACCTAGATACTTTGTAATCCGATATCCCTCAAAGGATGGAGTTGTTGTCACCCAGCGCAGTCTTTCATCATCCAGGAAGGGATTCTTCTTGTCCTGATAGAAATCCCGGATATCCTTTCTGACCGATTCCGGAAAGCCCGCCGTTTCTGCTTCCTGCAGAACCTGTGCCTCCGTCTTATTAACTTCTTCCAGAGAAGTAAACTTCCTATTTACCTTGTAGGAAGGAATCTTTGCATAACAGCTTTCACACAGAACGGACTTGCCAATGGTGTTAGCCGTCACCAGCAGACTGTCCGCATTCTTCCCGCATACAGAACATTTGCGTGCCATATTGTCTCACCTCTCTGACAACAATATAGCATGGCAATGAGAGAACGCTGCCATCATTTATGATCAGAAAGAAGTGAAGAGCCCATTATGACAGATTTTGAATTTTCATCAGGAAAGATTTCTGTTTTCCAGACTGAAAGATTACTGCATATCATCCTCAGATACTTCCTTGGGATATTCTCTTGTTTCATCCAGATCATGCAGAGGATTCCATACCTGGGCAAAGAAGGGATCCACCTTTGCCCTGTTTCCATAGTTCCAGCTTTTCTTCTCACATTCCGGACACCAGTGTCCACCCTCTAAGATCAGTCTGGGACTGGCTTTAAAGGTATGGCCAAAGGCGCACCGGAACGTCAGCTTCTGATCCCATCTGCCGGTTTCCATTTCTGAAGAAAGGCATTTGCCGACGCGGAACTCTGCTGCTTTCTGCATATCACTCAGATTCAGCTCACTTTCCGGCTTTGTTTCATCATAGCCATGGTCAATCGGCACCACCTTGCTTAAATCCTCCTGAAAGTGAATCTGGCTGACTTTGTCAGGGATTCTCTGCCAGGCAGCTTTGGAGCCCCAGTAGGCATTGATATGATCCTGCATGTCTTCATCCAGCCAGTGCTTTGTGCCATGTTCACTGTTCATCAGCGGTGCAAACACAAACTTCTTCATGATATCTCCTGCAAGCTTCTGACCATGAGGCAGACGGTTCATTGCCCGCAGCACCGGCACACCGGCACCCACTTCCTTTAAGAAGGCATCATAGAAGTATGTCATATCATCATGGCGGAAATGCAGATAATTCTCCAGCTTGTCTGAATCCAGATAATACTGCCCATGGAAGTTTCTTGTGGCGTTAAGTTTTGGATCAATGATGTCATCCAGGGATGTAAAGCCAAGCCGGCCATACATCTGCCTGTAAAGATCGACAGTGGCAAGACGGCACTTCTCACCGCCGCCGATGTTATAGATATGGTTCCAGAAAGATGCCGGCAGTTTCTTCTGTTCCAGATATACAGCAATGTGGTCCATGCAGCGGCCGGAATCACGGTCAGAAACATACTCCAGTACATTGGCCAGACAGTTATGGAACTGGATGGCATCCCGTACTTTTGCCATGGCCGGACCCATCATGCCAGTCTGCCGCAGAGATGCCCAGTATTTCAGGCCGCTTTCAATGACCATGCGCTCTGATGCCACTTTGGTTACGGCATAGTAATCAAACATGCTCGGCTTGATCGGATCACCAACCCTGCCCCAGTGAATGGGCGGCAGGCGGTCACCTGTCTCTGCCACTGTATCGATATAGACAAAGCGGGTCACATTCTCCTGATGCAATTCAAAGATTGCTTTGATCAGATTTCTGGTGCCGCCATAGTTGACCTGCATGGCACGCTTAGGATAATAATCCGCAGCCGGAGAAACAAAGGCTGCAATATGCAGGATCAGATCGCAGTCCTTCACCAGCTTCAAAGCATCTTCATACTTTGTCAGATCGCCATAAACAACCTCAAAGCGCTGTTTGTTTACAAAGCAGCCAAGCCGTTCCTCACTCTTTTTCCCAGGCAGATCTGTTACCCGCACATCATATGTACACTGATCATCTGCCATCTGCCGGATCGTTTCATACCCCATGGTGCCAGCCGCACCCGTCACAAGCACTCTCATCTGTTTTTCTCCATCATCTTGAACAGTCCCTTGAAGAAGTGTCCATTGGCCATTTCCAGCATACCGGGCAGAACATTGTTGTCCATACCGCCGGAAATCATCATTGCCCGCAATGGTGAACCAGCCGATGACGCCATCAGCATCCGGAACTCCGGATTATCATAGTCTGCTTTCCCGCCAAAACCTTTGGCAATCGTCTTTTCCACTGCCTTGTACATGATTTTCATGATCCACGCATCCTGCTTCATCTCCATGACCGTATTGTCCATGGTATAGGTGCCTTTATGGGGATGATCTTCTACATAATGGATACCGCTCATCTTTTCAAAGGCAGACAGCCTCACTTTACCCTGGCAGCTTTCATACCAGCTGCCTTTCTGCCATTCAGGAGCAGATACTTCATCACGATCACAAATCTCAATTTCTGTCTGCAGCGGCAGATCCTGACTGTTTCTGCCCACATAGACAGCATAGCTGCCATCCGGCACCTTCCAGCCATCATCCCACAGAGCAAAATCATCATCTTCTAAGACAAAGGATACTTCTTTTTCCTGTCCTGCTTCCAGATGAATGCGGGTAAAATGTTTCAGCTCTTTAATTGGTCTATGCAGGGCGGGATGTGTCTGTCCCACATACAGCTGCACAATCTCATCACCAGCCCTGCTGCCGGTATTCCGGATGGTGCAGGATACTTTTCTGCCTTCTGCTTTCAGATTGGAATAGGCAAACTGCGTATAGCTTAAACCATAGCCAAACGGCCATCTGACCGGCACACCAGCCTTGTCATAGTAACGATAGCCGACATATTCCCCTTCCAGATAGATGGCATCTTTGGTTTTGCCATAGTAAGAGGAAGAAACACAGTCAGAATAGGTATACGGCCATGTCTCAGCCAGTCTGCCAGAGGGGTTGCTGATGCCTTTAAGCACATTGGCAATCGCGGCTGCTCCGGCTTCTCCCGGCAGGCCTCCATAGAGAATCCCCTGCACTTTATCACTCCATGGGCATTCCACCACCGAGCCGCTGATCAATACAACAATGACATCTCTGCCAGTCTGGATCATCCTGTCAATCAGTGTGTTCTCACCATCCGGCAGTTTCAGATCCGCACGGTCAAACCCTTCTGATTCATACTTGCCGGGCAGACCGGCAAAGATGATGACCTTGTCTGCCTGTTTTCCGATTTTCTCTGCCTCTTTGAGCATAGCTTCATCCGTACTGCCATCCTCATCAAACCCTTCTGCATATAACGCATCTTTAAAGAAGTCAGCCGGCTGATCCATATGGAAGGCATTGATATGGCTGGATCCCGCCCCCTGATAACGCATCTGCTTTGCAAAAGATCCCACCAGGGCAATCTTCTCGTTCTCTTGCAATGGAAGCACATTCTCATTCTTCAGCAGCACAATGCCTTCTTCGGCTGCTTTTTCTGCCAGAAGATGATGCGTCTCTGCCATCTTTTCCCAATCCTGTTTCTGCTTTGATTTCCTTGTCTTCTCGGCACGGTCAATCAGTTTCAGGATTCTTCTAACACTGTCATTGATGCATTCTTCCTCCAGCCTGCCATCTTTCACTGCCTGAATCACCTGTTTTTCCATGTAGGCACTGCCACCTGGCATATTCAGATCACAGCCTGCTTCAAATCCCTTGATGCGGTCATTCATTGCACCCCAGTCCGTCACCACGGCACCATCAAAGCCCCACTCTTTCCGCAGCACATCTGTAAGCAGCCATTTATTGTCCGAGCAGTGGATGCCATTGAGCTTAGGATAAGCACACATCAAAGTAGAAGGATGTCCCTGTTTCACTGCAATCTCAAATGCCTTGAGATAGATCTCCCGCAGTGTTCTTTCATCCAGCACACTGTTGGAATTGAAACGGCAGTATTCCTGTGAGTTTGCGGCAAAGTGCTTGAGACTGCAGGAAATGCCTTCTGCTTCAATGCCCCTGATAAAGCCGGCGGCCAGTTTTCCTGCCAGGATCGGATCTTCTGAGAAATATTCAAAGTTTCTGCCACATAAGGGATTGCGCTTGATGTTGACACCTGGGCCAAGCACCATATCCACATCCTGCTGTTCAGCCTCCTGCCCGATGGCACTGCCGATCTTTTGCAAAAGAGCAGGATCAAAGCTTTGGGCAGTAGTTACTTCTGCCGGAAAGCACACTGCCTGACGTGACTTGTTCACACCAAGCATATCTGCCTTGTTTTCCTGTTTGCGCAGACCATGGGGCCCATCACACATGAACAGCGAAGGAATGTCATATTTCGCAAATGCCTTGGTTGTCCAGAAGTCAGCACCCGAGCACAATGCCACTTTATCTTCCAGACTCATCTTCGCCAGTGTTTCTTCGATATTCATCTTGATGCCTCCATCTCATATGTCTTAGTCCCGGCAGCCTGCGTATATCTTTGCCCATCGGGCAGAACAACCTGTGCCATGCAGTTGGAGGGAACCGTAATCGTAAAGATGATCTTCTGGTTCTCTTTCTTCCAGCTGCTTTCTACTTTTCCATAGACACTGCGCCATGAAGCCGCAGCATATGTGAAATGTCCGCCTGGTTCAGGCGCAATGATAAATGTATTTTCGGACGCAATCCGGATGCCGCACATCGTTTCAAACAGCCACTGACATACCGCACCCTTGGAATAGTGATCCAATGAGGCAATACCGCCGTTTTTGACCGTATTGCCTTCCCAGGCTTCCCAGACTGTTGTAGCACCGGTCTTTGGCATATACAGCCAGCCTGGCATCTGCTCATTTTCAAGAAGCTTATAGGCAGCCTCGATATCGATCTGGCTCAGCACATCCAGAATGAGCGGTGTGGACAGAAAGCCTGTGCCAATCCGCCAGTGATAATTCTCCAAAGCTTTGATCAACCGTTTCTTAGCATACTCTGTCTGTTTTTCATCCAGCATATGGAAAGCCAATGGCCGTACCAGCCTTGCCTGCCGGTCTGTATCCAGGGAATACAGTTTGGTATGCATCAATGCCTGATAGCTCTTGCGGCAGTGAGCAGCAAAGTCCTTGTAAGTCTGTGCTTTTTCCAGGCTGCCAATGGCAGCTTCCATCTCTGCCATGCAGTCCATCACATGGGCTGTATAGGCAGTGGCAGTCTCGGGATGAGGAATGGCACAGTCCTGCCAGGAGGTAGGATGCACATCCTGGGGCTCTGCCCATTCACCATAGGCCTGCCCATAATTAGACAGATACTTTCTCTCTTCCCCTTTTAAGCCGGTATGACGGGCCGTTGGATACCAGCGGCCGCACCTTCTCTGCATGAAGGCCGCATACTTTTCCATGCCATCAAGATAAGCCCGGATCACATCGGTATCCCCATACTGTTTCCACAAAGCATAAGGAATCAATACACCGGCATCCGCCCAGCCAACTGAGCCGTCCATAGCTTTCATATAGAAGTCTGTGCCGCCCTCCGGTACAATCTGGGGCAGCTTGCCATCCTTCTTCTGCCAGTCATACAGATCATTGAGATATTTACGCTCAAATGGCATGTAGTTGAACAGAATGTCTGCCGTCGGTGCAAAGATCTGGGCATCACTCGTCCAGCCATGGCGCTCTCTGGTCGGGCAGTCCGTAGGCAGATCACAGGCATTGTTGCGGGCTGACCACAGCGTATTCTGATAAAACCTGTTTAACAGTACATTGGAGCTTGTAAAGGAAGAAGTTTCTTCCAGATCCGAAGAAACCGGCACCGCCTCAAAAGCAGCCACATCCCATTTCACATTTGTCTTGACCTGAACATACTGAAAGCCAAAGATCGCAAATGTTGTCTCATAGTCATTGATGCCGTCTTTGCAGATATAACGGATCTGCTGCAGCGGTGTGGTGATTTTCTTATTGGAACACTGGATATTCTTCTGGGTAAATTCACCATGTTCATCCAGCATCTCACCAAAGCGCAGATCAATCACATCACCTGCTCTGGCAGTGATATGAAAGCGGATGATGCCGGCAATATTCTGATGAGGACATATTAACAAATTGGTGAATTCTGTGGCTACTGTACTTGTTCATGTACAGTAATGTTAAGCTGGTTGATTATCTTCATTCATGTGAGGTGAATTCCATGGATGGTGAAACAATTGGCACAAC